>PLDW01000025.1:45554-48721 GCA_003136315.1 Gemmataceae bacterium
GCGAGCCCGACCGGTTACACCCGTCGGAAATGGCACAGCCCACCCGGAGAGGGGGGTGGGCTGCACGCACAGATTCGGGGTGTCTACTTCTCGACCTGGGACGACGAAGGCTCACGGGACCGCCGGGGAGGGAACCCCGGGTACCCGTCCGGAACCACGGTTGGCGGGGTTGTTCCAGGCCGGACGGGTACCCGGGGTTCCCTCCCCGATAGCGGTCCTGGAACAGCCTTCGCCGGGACGGATGCCAAGCGAAACGCCCGGACGACGCAACATCGTCCTGCCACAAAGTGGCGAGCTAAACCCATCCCCGAATCTCCTGGGATGGTTCTACCCTGCCGTGGGCCGAAAGACAAGGATCGTCGTGCCGCCCCACCAACGAGTGCGCGATTGCCACTTCCGCTCCCCGCTCCGAGTTCCGCGTTCCGCGTTCCTCGTACTGCCGTCCATGTCGTAGGTATAACGCTATCGAGTGTTCCTTCCGGACCTCCCGGGCCAACTCATGTCCATTTTCCGCACGACCCGCGGCCGACCGCTCCCGCTGGGCACCTCGTCCACCCCGGATGGGGCGAACTTCTCCCTCCTTTGCCGACACGGGACATCTGTCACCCTGGTCATCCTGCCCGCCACTGGGGGCGACATCCCACTCGCCGAGATCCCACTCGACCGCCGCTCGAACCGCACCGGCGACCACTGGCACATCCGAGTTCATGATCTGCCCGACACGTTCTGCTATGGATGGCGGGTGGCAGGCCCCCCCGGCCCGCGGAACCGGTTCGACCCGAGCCGGATGTTGCTCGACCCATCCGCCGTGATCATTTCGGACGGGGCGGTTTGGGCCGGAACGTGCGAGATCGACCCCTTGCGGACCAACCGCCGGAGCCTATTCCACCGCAGCCACCGTTACGATTGGGGCGATGATGCACCGCCCCTGACTCCGCTCGAAGAGACCATTATCTACGAGGTCCATATCCGCGGGTTCACCTGCGATCCATCGAGCGGAGTGGCCCATCCCGGAACTTACCTGGGGCTGATCGAGAAGATCCCGTACCTGAAGGAGCTTGGAGTCACCGCCATCGAGTTGATGCCGGTGTTCGAGTGGGACGAGTGCGATTGTCCGTTCTTTGACCCGGACAGCGGCGAGAAGTTGACCAATTTCTGGGGATACAACCCGATTGGATTCGCTGCGCCCAAGGCCGCGTTCGCAGCCACCGCCCGGGAGTACGGCCAGACCCGCGAGTTCCGGGACATGGTGAAGGCGTTCCACGCAGCCGGGATGGAGGTGATCCTGGATGTCGTGTTCAACCACACCGGGGAGGGTGACGACCGCGGCCGGACGTTCTCGTTCCGCGGGCTCGACAACGAATTGTACTATCTGCTCGATGAGAACGGCCGGTATCTGAACTACTCCGGGGTCGGGAACACGGTGAACTGCAATCACCCGGTCGTCCGGGATCTGATCATGACCTGCCTGCGGTACTGGGTCGGGGATATGCATGTGGATGGGTTCCGGTTCGACCTTGCCAGCATCCTTGGGCGAGATCGGCAAGGGAACGTGATGGTCGAGCCGCCGGTGATCGAGAGTATCACCGAGGACGGGGTGCTCGCCGACACCAAGCTCATCGCCGAGCCGTGGGACGCGGCCGGGCTGTATCAGGTCGGGGGGTTTCCGTTCGGCCGACGCTGGAGCGAGTGGAATGGGCACTACCGGGACGATGTCCGTCGGTTCTGGCGAGGCGATCCCGGAACGGCCGGTGCCCTGGCCTCCCGGGTGTGCGGAAGCTCCGACGTGTACCAGTGGAACGGTCGACTCCCCCGGCACTCGGTCAACTTCGTCACCTGTCACGACGGGTTCACCCTGATGGATCTGGTGAGCTACAACCAGAAGCACAACCGGGGCAACGGGGAGAATGACCGGGACGGGCTGGGCGAGAATTTCTCGTGGAACTGTGGGGCCGAAGGGCCAACTGACCACCCGGACGTTTTGATCCGCCGGAACCGTCAGGCGCGGAACATGATGGCCACGCTAATGCTTTCCCAGGGGGTGCCGATGCTCCTGGCCGGGGATGAGTTTCTCCGCACTCAGGGCGGTAACAACAACGCCTGGTGCCAGGACAACGCAGTGTCGTGGGTGGATTGGACGCTGGCCGAGAAGAATGCGGACTTCCTTCGGTTCACCCGGGAGATGATCGGGCTGCGGAAGCGGCATCCGGTGCTCCGGCGGCGACGCTTCTTTTGCGGTGTGATCCGGCCGGGCGCGCCAGACTGGATCGAAGATTTCCGGGGGGCAGGGCCATTCCCCCACACCGGCCCGGTCCGACCGGCGGAGGCCGGGCTGCCACCCGCTCCCCCGGATGACGTTGCCCCCGGGCGGGCGGGCGAAGCGCGAGCGACGACTCCGGTGACGGCCCCGGCGCTGGCGGACATCCACTGGCACGGAGTCGAGCCGTATCAGCCGGACTTCGGGCACTACTCGCGTACGATCGCGTTCAGCCTGGACGGCCGGTTCACCGGCCGGGAGCGAGATCACGACTACCATATCGATACCGACTTCTACGTCGCGATGAACAGTTGGGAGGAGCCGCTGAGGTTCCGCATCCCAGCCGCCCCGACCCGTCGAACCTGGCGGCGAGTGGTGGACACCGCACGCCCATCGCCAGACGACTTTATCCTGGAAGGCCAGGGGCCAGTGGTGGCCGAAGGTGCGTATTTGACCCTGGAGCCGTATTCGCTGGTGGTGCTGGTGAGCGAGCAATAGCGATTCGGGGCGGAAGAGGGGTGTGGGTTCGTGTGGAATCGGCTGGGGTTGCGATAGTCGAGTGGGTCATGCCTTGCCCAATCCGGTTGAACGGAATTGCTCCGCAAAGCCGGGCCGCCACAGAGGGCGGCCCCTACCTCGTGATACGTAGGGGCCGCCCTCTGTGGCGGCCCGGTTACGCAGCAACACACGCTTTGACCAGACCCCGACCAGCCCCGCTGCCCAATCGACGATCCCCGCCCTTGAGGACGGGCTTACGACACTATTTCACCACCGAGAACTTATACACCGTCGTCTGCTTGTAGGTCTCGCCTGGTCGCAGAACCGGGTTCGATTTCTCTTTCCACTCTGGCTTGTTCACCGAGTCCGGGAACTTCTGCGGCTCCATGCAGAACCCGTTGTACTGCTTGTA
>PLDW01000466.1 GCA_003136315.1 Gemmataceae bacterium
GTGTGACGCCTTAACGGGCGGACTAGCCGCCCGTGGCACCCGAGCCTGCTGGTAGAGTTTCTCTCACCAACTGCCTCAGAGCGTGGTACGAGCGGGTTGATCGAGGGATCACGCTCCACGCTTCTCTGAAACGGGGGGCGGGTCGTAACGTCTTAACGTCGAACGTCGTAACGCCGGGTGACCCCGGCCGTGGCGTTCGAGCCTTACGACATTCGACTTTACGACTTCACGACCGCAGCGCACGACGCTGGAGGGGAACCGATGCCGACTTACAAGTACGAAGCGCTCGACACCTCCGGGGTGGAGGTCAAGGACTCCATCGAGGCAACCAACGAGGAAGAGGCGTCGCAGAAAATCAAGGCGATGGGGTACTTCGTCACCAAGCTGACCGCCGGGGCGGCTGCGAAGGGGAAGAAGGGAAAGAAAAAGAAGGTCGGCAAGAGTCGCAAGACGTTCACCATCGGTGGCGTCTCGACCAAGATGCTCGTGACCTTCACCCGACAGTTGTCGACTCTCCAGGACGCCGGGCTCCCCATCCTCCGGTCGCTCCGCATCCTGGAGCGGCAAATGAAGCCGAGCGTGTTGAAGAACTGCCTGATCGATGTGGTCGACGACGTGGAGAGCGGGGCCAGCCTCTCCGAGGCGATGGGCAAGCACCCGAAAGCATTCAACAAGCTCTACGTGAACATGGTCCGGGCCGGTGAGGCGGGCGGGGCGTTGGAAGTGATCCTCCAGCGGCTCTCGGAGTTCCTCGAAAAGGGGCAATCGCTCAAGCGGAAAGTCATCGGGGCGATGGTCTACCCGGCCGTCGTGATCTTCGTTGCGGTCGGCATCTTGACGTTCATCATGGTGGCGATCATCCCGAAGTTCAAGAAGATCTTCGACGAGTTCGGACTGGCCCTGCCGTGGGCGACGCAGAAGCTGATCGCGATCTCGGACTGGATGGCCAGTTACTGGTGGACCATCCCCATGTTCCCGCTGGGGGTGTACCTGCTGATCAAGCTGATCCGGCTCTCGCGTGCCGGTAACTTCGCCCTCGACAGAGCGATACTCTGGGTTCCGGTCATCGGAGCCCTGGTCGAGAAAACGATCGTCGCTCGAACGATGCGAACGCTGGGCACGCTGATCGGCTCGGGTGTGCCGATTCTGGAGGCCATCAACATCGTCAAGGAGACGGCCAACAATGCTGTCTTCGAGCGAATGTTCCAGCGGGTTCTCGAATCGATCCGGGAAGGCGAAACGATCGCCGATCCGCTGCGAGAAAGCCGACTGGTCGACGACATGGTGACCAACATGGTCGAGGTCGGTGAGGAGACCGGCGACCTCGACACCATGCTCTACAAGATCGCCGACTTCTACGACGAGTGGGTCGACACCCTGGTCAAGTCGCTGATCTCGCTGTTGGAGCCGATCATGATCGTCTTCCTCGGCTTCACCATCGGAGCGATCGTGATCTCGTTGTTCTTGCCCCTGATCAAGCTGCTGGAAGGCTTGAGCAAATAAGTCCCAAGAATCCGGCGTGGAGGCGGAAAAACGCCTCCACGCTGTCGGGAGAGCGTTCTAAAGTCGGCTATCCCCAGGAGACGCGGCCATGATCTTGCACAATCGACGCCCGGTGAGAGCGGGTTTCACGCTGGTCGAAGTGATGGTGGTCATCCTCATCATCTCGATCCTCGTCGCACTGACCTCCTCGATTCTTGGTAAGGTCCGGGACAAGGCCAGACAGACGACCGCCATCACCGATATGTCGCAGCTCGGGAACGCGATCGGGTCGTTCAAGACGAAGTTGAACGCCCAATTTATCCCGGCATTCCAGCCAGGAACCGGGAACCTCGGGTTCCAGTTGGCCTCCAATTATATTGACAAGACTGGTGCTTTGATCTCGGCCACGTCCCATGAAGCAACGTACCTGAAGCAACTCTTTCCTCAGATGAATCTTCAGGACAATGGCCTTCGGGATTCAGCTGGCAATTTCATCGCGAACGGGAATAATCCCCCACCCCCTCTTCTGCCGGCTGCCGGTTCAATTAACGGGCCAGTTCCCCTCGACCCCAACCAGACGCTCCTCTTCTTTTTGAGCGGGAGCATGTTCACCAACTACCAGGGTTTCTCGACGAATCGAGCCGCTCCGTTCTCGACTCCATCCGGAACCTCGGTCGGCCCATTCATTGAGGTGAAGGCAGGGCAGTTACTTCCCCCTCCCTCCTCCAGCTCCGCGCTCTCCGCTTCATTCCAGACTGCGAATGCCCCCTGGTACACCGATCCGTGGGGGAACCCCTACGCCTACTTCGCGTATGACCCGAGCCTCACGAGCTACCCCACGGGGGCGACCTGGCCCATCACGTCAGTCCCCGGCCCAGTCAATACAGCGAATTCCTTGGCCCCCTATGGGCTCACCGCGTACTTCGATCAAACGGGTAAGGCAATTCAGTTGAAAGGATACCAGATCATCTGCGCTGGCAAGAATGGTCAATTTGGCCCAGGGGGGACGACCTGGACTCCTGGGGCTGGCAATTACGCCATCAACAGCCTCGGTGGAGATGATCTGGCGAGCTTCAACAGCACCCCGCTCGGTTCGCAGGACTAAAGCGACCGGTCTGCGGAAAGCGACCAAAATCGGTCGGCCTGGGAAGGCCGACCCAGGATTGGAGCGATCAAGGCAGACGGCCTGAAAAAGCCGTCGCACGGCAAGACACGGCTCAAGCAGGAGCGGCCAGCCCGAACGGGGCTGGCCAGAGGGACTCACCTGAGGGCAACCATGTATCTGCCAGCACGACGCCCCCGCCGCTCGGGGTTCACACTGCTCGAAATTCTGGTGGTGGTCGGCATCCTCGCGATTCTAACAGCGCTGGTCGCCTCCGGTATCGGCAAAGTGCGCAACGGCCAGTTGTCGCGAAACACCGAAGGCACTGTCACCAAGCTCCAGCAGGCCCTGGACCTTCAGTGGAAGGGAGTCATCGATCAGTGTAAGCAAGACAGCCTCGGGGGCGGGAGCTCGGCCAATTACAAGACTTTGAAATCCATCTGCGGCAACGACAACGATCTGACGCAGGCCCTGTGGGTTTACCTGAACTTGAAGAGGGAGTTCCCTCAATCGTTTGCCGAAGCCACCACGGCCATCACCTTCACCGATCCGGCGGGGTCGGGAAGTTCGGTGACGCTCCAGCCGAGGAAGACATTCGCGAGCCTGGCGGGAGCTTCCACAACCAATGCGAGCACCCCGGGTGGATTGACCTGTCCCAAGGATATCGACACGGTCCACGCGGAGGCGGCCGTCCTGCTGTTTCTGATCCTCTCGGAGAAGGGTAACAACGGTGTGAACTTCGCCACCGATGATGCCACCAAGGGTGCCCAGACGACCTTCGGGAACGTCAAGGTATTCGCCGATGCCTGGGGAACGCCGATCTCGTTCATCCGGCACGCCGACTCCTCGATTTCTTCGGAGATTGGGCAGGCCCCCTATGCCCATGCACAAGCGCAGTCACAGGCAGAGAAACTCGCGGGTATAACGCCCACCCCGGATCCGCTTGATCCCCTTGGGAAATTGACGAAGTGGCCATTTACCCTGAATGCGTTCAATGTGATCAACCAGAACGTGCCAATCCCAAGCGGTGGTGTGAACTTCGGCGTGAGCAAGCTGGCCACGGTGATCTCGGCTGGTCCTGACACGATCTTTGCAGCCACGGCGGACTTCGACGATATTTACGGTTATCGCTACCGACGCCAAGGAAACAAGTGAGGTTGGCCATGAGACGCATAGCGCCGCTCGCCCGACAGGCATTCACGATGGTCGAACTGCTGGTCGCCATGGCCCTCATGGTGACACTGGCCTCGATCGCGCTGGTCGTCGTTCCGGATGTGATGAACCAGGACCGCACCACCGATGCGGCCGGGACCGTCCGTCAATGGCTGACAATCGCCAAGTCGCGGGCCGCTCGCGACCAGCAACCCCGGGGGGTCCGCTTCATTGTCGCTACTGACCCGAATAATCCCGCCAAGACGAACCCCTTGTGGGTGACCGAATTGCAATACACGGAAGCCCAGCCGTATCTGGACCTGAGCACGCCTGAAAACTCGACCACAACCATCCCCGTCACGTTGAACTTTCTGTGTGCGTACGACGCGAACGGAAGTATGATCTACGGCCAGATCCCGGGGACCGGAACCGGCCCAGCCAATCCTGCGGTCTTCTCACCACAGTGCATCATTTCGAATATCTCCGCTCCCAGTGCGTTGCAGATCCAGACCGGCTGTTTGCTCACGGTGACTCCGCTAGGAACCTCGCATCGCGTCCTCAGTATCGCTTCCTCCACGATCAATCTGCCCCCATCGACAGCGCTATCGACAGTCACTGTCGTCCTCGACTCCTTCCCACAGGCACAGTTGGGCGCGGCGGGGGCTCCGGCAACAACGAACCCTCCAAAGTTGCAGCCCATTTACTCGACAACACTGTTCGGGATCACGGCGCCGCCCCAGCCCTTGGTTGGTGAACCGCCGCTCCCCCTACCCAGGAATATCTGCGTCGATCTCACGGCCAGTACGTCCGGATCGACTTCGCTGTCCACGCTTCAGAACGCATCGCCCCAGCCCGATGTCGACATCGTTTTCCTCCCCAGCGGGCAGGTCGCGCCGACCTGGCTTCCCATCACCGTCGGTGGGCAAACGACATTCCTGACCATTGGTTCCACAGGCCAGATCTTCCTCTGGGTTCGCGACTACACCAAGAACGGCGGTCTGGGGACGGGACTGGTCCAGAACCCCAACGGGACGCAATCCACGAACCTCTCCTTCTTCCAGCAGGGTGGGGAACAGCAGATTGTCTCTTTGAAAACGAAGTCTGGTGCAACGGGCGTCTTCCCGGTGAGCTGGCCAGACTTCACGGGAACCTACGCCTCGGGCCTTGATCCCTATACGTTTGCTCGTCAGGGTTCGACGAACCCCTGATGCGACGATCCGAACACGATCCGTCCGGCCACAGGGCCGGCTTACTGGAGAGACCATCATGACCCGCCGGTCCGGGATGTCGCTGACCGAAGTGCTGGTCGCCCTGTTCATCATGGCGCTGGGCACGATCGCCATCCTGACGCTTTTCCCACTCGGCGCGCTCAACATGGCGCAGGCCTTGAAGGACGATCGCACGTCGCAAGCTGCGATCCAGGCCGACAACTTCATGCGGATGTACTGGAAACAGAACCTTTGTGAGCCCTTACAGGCCGCGATCGGTACTGGTCTGTCGAATGGCAGTACGCTCGATGTCAACCTCGCCACGGGGTTCGTCGATCCTTCCGGCACGGCCATAAATATCGCTGGCAGCACCGCTGCGCAACCCTCCCTCCTGCACCTCAACCCCACCGACACGGGGACAGGGAGCTATGCCGTTGTGATCGACCCCATGGGTTTTGTCGCCCGTTCCGCCGGTGCGCTCGACCAGACCTGGATCGCGTCTCTCAACAGTACCAGCCTCTTGCGGGTGAACCTGAATCTTCCGGGATCCAGCAACACGAGCCAGGCATTTCGAAACTGCACCGCGTTGGATGGGCTTGGCTACTCGACCAGTGGTGCCGCGCTCCTGAACGCCTCCTCCGGAACTATTGATCGCGAGACACGGTATAACTGGCTCTGGGTACTCCAGCAGCAAAACATCGGCTTGACCAACTTTACCAGTAACAACCAGACTACGACTGTGGTCTCGACCAGTACGCCTGTGCTCATGACAGTCGTGGTGTTTGACAGGCGGGCCAATCAGTTTGTCCCGACAAACGCAGAACAGGTGTTTACGCCAAGCGTCTGTCAGGTGGGGTCGAATCTGGTGTCGTTCGATTCAACGCTGGGCGCTGTCCCGCTTGTCCAAAAAGGGGACTGGTTGATGGATGCGACCGTCGCCCACCTGGATTGCAACCTCACTGTTTACAATCCCATTCCTCCTAACACTCCTCCGGTGGCTTTTTCGCCGCCGCCGCCTGCAAAAGCCACGATTCTCTCGTCTCCGATTTCTTATGTCCGGAATGCGAACTTCTATCGCATCGTGAGTGTGACTCAGAATGGAACCTCGACCGATATCGAACTTCAGACACCGCTCCCGCCCGATACGTGTACGACAAGTGTGCAGCAGATACTTCCCAGACAGTCGTCAGTGTCGACATTTAATCTCCCGACTATCACAATACAGCCCGCCAATCGGCAGTTTGTCGTCCTGACGGGAGTGAGCGAAGTCTTCCAGCGCCCAGTGCTCTCGTTTCCTTGAGAAGGAATCGATCGCGGGTGGGAGGCCCACCCGGCCGTGTCACTCGAACAACAACCCCATGCCCGCCGCCGACCATGCGGTGGGCCACCGAGGGAGCCATGATTCGGACTTCGATTCACCCGATCGGTCGACGACGAGGGTTCACTCTCATCGAACTCCTGGTCGCTGCTGCGATCTGCGTCATCATCATGACCGTGCTGGCGACCGCGTTCCAGATCGGCATCGATACGATGCGGCAAATGCGCTCGGCCGGGGACATGGCCGATCAGCTCCGGGCCGCCAACGAGGTGATGCGCCGCGACCTTTCGGCCAACATGTTCATTCCGGAAGAAGGCAAGCCCAACGGCGGCACGGTTCTGAGTAACCAGCGATTTGATCTGGGTGATGCCTCTCCCATTGGGGGGTTCTTCCTCCTCTCCAGTCCGGATCCGACATCCGAGGGGGTCGACTCCGATTCATTCGCATCGACGCGAACAACGAATCATGTCCTCCAGTTCACGAGCATCACGCCGCAGACCAGCGCCCACGGGGAACAAACGCTCTTCACGGCAACCTCGCCTCCAGCCCCGACCGTAGTTGGTGGCCAGACGATCAACCCGACGACCTATTCGAGCCCCGCGGCTGAGATCGTCTACTTTCTCGCGCCCATTCCGACGAACCCCCCCACGAGCCCCCCGCTTGCCACGTTCACCGATGCGACGAACACAATGCAGTTGTTCAATCTCATCCGTCGCCAGCGGCTGGTGGCCACAAACGACGACGCGGTCTTCGCGCTGAAGACACCTGTGACTTTGCTCCCCACCGATCAGAGCGACTCCGACGTGATCAGCGTGAGTCCATCGACCGGTCTCGTGAACACAATGCGGAGCCTGGCTGTGAAAGCGAACAGGCTCAATCCATCAGCTATCAATCCAATCTCGACTGCCGGACGCATCGGCGAAGACGTTTTGTTGTCCAATGTCATCTCGTTCGAGGTGAAATTGAGCTGGTCATCGCTACCAGCCAACACCGGCACGTTCCCCAACCCGAGACCGTTTTTATCCCCGAATACGGATTTTCCGTTCGATTCGCTCGGGTCATTTTCAGCGCTGTCCAATTCGACGTTCGACACGGCACCGGCGGCACCTCAGACTTTCAGTGCCATCGACAAATTGCAGATCCGGGCTCGAGCGATCCAGATCCGACTGAGGGTCTTTGATCCTAAACTACAAACAGCCAGGCAATCGACCATTATTCAGAGCTTTTAGGCCTCGGCAGAGAGAGCATGACCACCCGTCAGGTAGAGCCGGGCCGCCACGGAGGGCGGCCCCTACACAGCTTGGGTAGGGGCCGCCCTCCGTGGCGGCCCGGAGGGGGCAAGTCCCAACCACGGGTCCATTTTCTTCTGCCGCTGCCTTCGCCGTAAGGATGTCCAGCCCTGGCGGTTGTGGGTGGTGAAAGCCGCCCCGGCCACCGGCCTACTCGAACCAGAATTCGACTCACGTAAGTGGAGGTCTCGACCATGTTGATCACGCACCAAGCGGCCCGAGAGCGGAGGCCAAACAGCCGCCGCGGGGCCATCCTGATCGTCGTGCTGGCGCTCCTGGCGCTGTTCGCGGTCATTGGGATCGCGTTCGTCTACTACGCCGGCGCGGAGGCGGAGGTCGCCCGGATCTACAAGAACGGCCAGAGCAGTGGCGCGTCACCCGCGGCGAGCACGCAGATCGATTCCCAGAGCGCAACCGCCGTTGATAGCTTTCTATCATCGTGGATTTACGATGTCGGTGATTCGGGGAACGATCTGATCAACGCGGTCCGCGGGCACAGCGTGGCCGCCACCATGTATGGGCGCATTGCCAGGCCAGCGATATCCACAAGCGGTACCGTCACAACTGCTGCCGTGCCGAACGCCAGCATGTTCAGCGGCGTGGGAACATTTCACGAGCAGATCCAGAGTACGTTGTTCAGTGGCGTCGCCGATCGTGCCCAGTTCATCAACTACACGGCCTTTCAGGCCGGTGGCGTCGATGTCGTCCTCGACCCCGAATGGACAGGCAGCCTTCGGACCGGCGGGCCACTGGCCAATATTCCGAATCTGAACCCCAACCCGACTCCCGGCAAGGCGAACCCGAACAACCTCGGCGGGCGCACGTACGTTCCGAAGAACGCGCCATACACCTACCCGGACCTGAACAACTTCTTCCTCTCCTCGATCAGCCCGGCGACCGGTGAAGTTCTCGTGCCCTCGTTCTACCGTCCGTGGTTGTTCAACCAAAGCAATACATCCGCGAACACCAACGTCAACGATCCTCTCAAATTCCCCACAAGGTTGGCCCAATGGAACCCGTCCGACCCGGTGTTATCCAAGAACACTGACTGGATCACGGCGAGCGGTCGGGCGAAAATCCTTCGGCCGCGTCCAATCGATCAGTTGACGCAGGCGGAAATTCAGGGAGTTGGACTGCCTTTTCCCCTTCCGGCCGACCCGACCACTCTCGCCTTCCCGTCGCAGGTCGTGCTCTTTAACCTCATCACTTCGAAAATCGCGAGCAAGGATATTATCCCCTATCCTCCCCAAAACATTGACGGCACCTTCAGCGGCGATGTCCAGAACCTCTCGGGCGAGGTGGGGTCTATACGCAACGACAGTATTCTGCTCGACCTGGGCTTGCCCACGTTCACTTATACGAGCCCCACCTTTGGAGGGGGGACGCAGACCCTCAAGCCGTTGGTCTCGGTCCTGGTCCGCGATCTCGAACAGGCCGTGAACCTGAGTGTCGCGGGGAACCTGACGGCCCAGACATCCCCAGCGAACACCGCTCCGACACACGGATCGTACTCGGGTTTCGGCCCGTGGGAAATCAACCCGAACCAGATCCTCACCGATACCGTCACCAACGCCACAAACGAGGCAAACGCCCTGGTGGCATCTCGCTACGGCACCAACTTCACCACGAAAGGCAATCTGGTCACTTTCGACGGTTCGAGTTCACTTCCATTCGATATCGCATCAGGAATCCCCTTTGTCACACCCATACCCAATGCCGTCTCGGGTATCCGCATCGGCGAATCGAGCCTGGTCAACTGGAATGGCGGAGGGTTCATTCCCATTGTGAAAGCCCCCGCCACCCAGCCGGTGGCGATCGAAGCACCGGATATCACGTACGCCAACCAGTTCCAGGTCGGGCCGTCCTTCGGAGGCACCGGGTTGCCGGGCAAATTCGTGTACGATGGCATCAACAATACCGCCGCGGTCGACAAGGCGACCAACCATCCCGGGCTCTTCAACCCGGGCGACTGGGCGTTGCCCGCGCCGAACAGGCCCCTCACCGCCAACCCATTCCCCTATTCCTTGTCCGATCTCAAGCACATGATCTATCGCTACGGCGATACCGTGGAGAACTACAGCGAAACGACCTTCGACCGGATCCAGATCCGCCAGACGCAACTGGTGGCCCCCATCGGAACCACCACAGCCACATCCTCGGCCATCTACTCCACATCGTCCGCATATCGCACAAGCCTGTCGCACACGAAGCGGCTGTTGTTCACCACTTACAGCCAGACCCCCGACTCGCCCGGCATCGTGGCGAACTTCGACCAGATCATGTCAGGACAGACCTTGACGCTTCCCGGACAAACAGGAGGAGCAGCAGGCCCCCATGCATTCTGGCCGGTCCCAACTAACACCTTCACGGGCCAGTTCCCGAATGCGTTCCCGAACCCGATGCCACTGCCGCCCAACCCCGCGGGCATACCGACTCGACCCACGACGGTGTCTACGACTCCTCCTATAGTCACCACCGCGATGATAGGACCGATCGGACCGGCCGCCGGCAGTCTCTCCGATTTCGCGGGTCCGAACAGCACCCAGAACGCTCGTGCCGCCATTGGCGGAATCGACCTGAATCGTCCGCTCGCGGATTATCGCGATCTGGTGAATCACCCGAACGATTTGAACGGTCTTCCGAACAGCAATTTCAACAACAAGGGCGTTTTGACGCCGCAGCCGCTCTCTGGGAGCAATATCGCCAACTTCGCTCAGGCCTGGGCGGATCGGCAAAACCTCGCCCGCGATATTTTCGCGCGGCTGATCGTGGCAACTGGTGCGGCGGCCTTCGTCAACACATCGACCGGCGATGTGACATCGCCAGTGATCCAGTTCCAGAACGGGGCGACGACAATTACTCTAACTGCTAATGGCAGCTCGATTACTCTCACCCAGCAGGAGTACAACGCTCTCCGCTACCTGGCCCAGATTGCGGTGAACATTGTCGATTACATCGACAAGGACGACATCAGCACCCCGTTCATCTGGAACCCGGTCGATGCCTCGGGGAATCCGCTTCCCCTGACAGTGACCTCAGCGAGTCAGATCACAACGCTTGCCAGTAACAACATCCAGACGACGCAGCTCGCGAACATCACTCCCGCCACCACCCAGATGCAGAACAGCGTGGTGTTTGGTGTCGAGCGGCCCCGGCTGGTGATCAACGAGTCGTATGCCGAGATCACCAACGATCCGAATGAATGGAGCCCACAGGGTCAGCAGCCTGCGACCATGAAAGCGCAGGTGCGTTTCTGGGTCGAGTTGCTGAACCCGACGGGGACAGCATACCAGGGTGGTACGGACGGAATGCTCGGGCAAGGTGCGGCACCGCTCTCACTGACGTTCACACCATTTCCGTCCATGAGCCTGTCGGCTCCAATTACTTACAATCCTTACAGTCTGGTCATTACTCAGACGAACACGACTCAGGCGAACCCCGCCACCGGGGCATCACAGAACCTGAAAGACCCCACCAACGTGACCGGAGACGTTAACCTGGCCGTGAACCCTGTGACACCCAATGTGGTCTTCAACTTCTTCGGGTCGAATCCTGTCCCGGCGAATGCTCCTGCTTCCGTCCCCGTGAACAACGGCCAATATAGCTCGGGGAAGAACCAGGGGCAGACACCTGGGTTCGTGGTGCTGGGGCCTCAGAACCCGCCCGGCGCGAAGCCTACGATCCAGTTCAACCCGACAGGGAATCCGTTCCAGGCAACGCCTCCTTCCACGACGAATTTCTACATCCAGAGCGGTGCGATCTCGCAACTAACCCAGTCGAATGCGATGGGATATCAGGTTCCTGCCGTTCCGGATCCAGGTAATGCGAACACCCCGACTACGCCGCCCGCTGCCGCGGTGCTCGATAATTACAGTGTGCCGGGAATCGAGCAGCACGTCGTGGTTCTTCGCCGACTGGCCAACCCTTACTTGCCGCCGAACGATCCGTCTCTCGGGGCAATCAACTCAGCGTTACCGGTCAATCCCTTTATCTCGGTCGATTACATGGACAACGTGCGTGCCTTCGACGCCGTCATCCGTGGTGGTGGCAAGCACGACACATCGAACCGGACGCCTAAGTCACAGGCCCCAAAAACAGTTCCGAACCCCGGCTACGACCCGCTCACGCAGAACCAGAATGCACCTCCGCGGTCGGCGATGGGTCGCGTCCAGCCCTACGCTGGGCTTACCGATGTCACTACGCTCCCCAAATCTGGACAGACTCCTCCTATCGAGGCGACCTACCCGCAGACGTTCGCGATCACCCAGAATCCCAGGACGCCGGTGGCCAATGAGCCTCTGCATACCTTCTTCCGGCACAACGGCAGGAACGCCGGAGACGCTGCGCAACCCGCGCCAGCAGCCGAAACGATGGTGCAACACCCGACAACCGGGGCGGGCGCGGCAGCGGTCGCTCTTTCCGACACGTTGATGGCCCCGTTCGACTGGCTTGTCCATCTCGACCGGCAGTTGATCAACCAGTCCGAACTGCTACACGTGCAGGCCGTCAAGCCGCACGAGGTGACGCAGTTCACCTTGCAGCCGCCGGAGTTCGTCACTGCCATATCCGGGAAACTCGCGCCCAATGGGATACCGCCGTTCAAGGATGTCGGGGTCGTCCCGTGGCTGGGTGTCGGCCAAGCGGGTGCCACGATCGCCGGGAGTGGTGTTTCGGCCACCGGGCTGCCGGCTGCGTTCGATACGACCGTGATTAACCGGCGCGTCGTTGGCACCGGTCGGCCGGTCTTCAACTTCACGGCTATTGGCGCCAAGAACTCGACTGCGACCGCCAACACCACCGGAAACGGCCTGTTCCGGGCGCTGGATGTGCTTCGGGTGAAGCCTTGGGGCTATGGTTTGCCGGTCGGCGGCCGGGTGCCTGGCAAGATCAACCTGAACACGATTCAGGATCCGCGCGTCCTACTGGCTCTGCTCGACCCGCAGGGGGCGAACGGATTCACTGCCGCCGAGGTCGATGCCCTCTGGACGATGTACTTCACTGGCAGCGGCGCGGACTGGAATAATCTGAATACGAACTTCAGGCGGGGGCCGAATGCCGAGGTTCTGCCCTTCAGCCGGACCGCGAATTCGACGAGCAGGCCGCTCGCCAACGGCTCGACCGGCTCTGCAGTAGCCCCTGCCATGCAGTGGACGACAAATGTCCCGGTCCCTGGCATGACGATCGACGATGCGAATCCCTTCGATGCGACGATCTGGTCGACCCCCAAGCGTCCGAACCAGAATGTTCTCCCGCCCTGGTATTTGTTGGACCGTCCGTTCAAGGGGTTCGGGGTTGGTGAGTTCGCTGCTCCCCCCACTGCCTTCCCCACGAATGGGACAGGGGCCAACACGTTGAACGGCATCGTCGCGGGTGGAGGCAATGGTCTCGCCGCGCCCCTTCTCTACGGTGCGGCCCCGCCCGCGACGGCGAATCCGTTCGGGCCGGGCATCCAGGATACGATCCTGCGGATGGGTGTTCCGACAAACGCTCCAATCGGTAATCCGAGACCGACCGCGACGCCATTCACTCCTGGCCTCGGCATCGGATCGCCTCTGCTCAACGTGCAGTACGCCGTACCAGCAGCAAACCAGCCCGCAACGCCTCAGGCGACCACCTACAAGCAGTCCGAGATGTTGCGAAAGCTGTATAATAACACGACGACCGTGAGCAACACATTCGCCGTGAATATGACGATCGTATTCGTGAAGGTGCGACCGGGAGGGAAAAATACCGCGGCGATTCCGCAAGACTTGCTCGGGCCGGAGTGGTGGGACACCGTGCCCGGCGATCTGCGGCGTCAGTACTTTGCAGTGGTCGATCGCACCAACCTGGCGCTCACCCCTGGCTCGACATTGCCCAGCCGGCAGCCAAGCCAGAGCGTGACCCCTGGGCAGTTGGTCACGAATCTCGGCAACTGCTACATGGCAACCAACACGGGAACGACCGCGGCCTTACCCGCACTCGGGCCGACCAGTCAGGGGCCGGGCCTGATCACTGATGGCACGGTCAAGTGGTTCTTCTTTGGGCCGGCTGGTCCCCAACTCAGCCAGCCCAGCCAGCTCAGTGGCCCGTTCACCTCGGCCCTCGCCGTTGCACCGGTGCCGGTCCCGAGCGCGGCGAAGGCGACCTCCTTCGCCCTGTTCTTGACGAATTCGACGATCACACCCTCTTCTAACCCACCGACTTTGACCGTCATGCGGGATGGGAACCCGATCGTGATCTCGGCGGGCACCGCACTCGCACTGGGTACGGGAGCGAGCCAGGAGCTTGTGCTTGTCACCTCGGTGAGTACGTCCGCCCCGACGGCCACCCCGGCCAATGCTCCGTTCCTGAGCGTCATCCCGCTCAACCCAACCAGCCCGCTCATACCCACAGCAACGCCCCCGGTTGCGTTAACGTTCACCCACTACACTGGCGAGGCAGTCTCGAATGCGATACCAGGGTACAACGGTCCGCACCCAACGACTTCCACGGGAGGGGCGTTCGATGCGTGTCAGTCGTACCCCAATAGCCAGTTCCAGACGGTCGTGCCCTACGTTGTGAAGATCCAGTAGTCACGCGGTTCGGAGCGCGCAGCCCCGTCCCCAAACGATCGCGGCCCGCCGGGAGCCTGAAGGCTTCCGGCGGGCCGCGATCGTTTCGTCGTTGGCGGAAGTGTTCGAGGGTTTGCCCACGGAGCCAGGGCGGTGCCCATGCCCCCAGGGCGGTGCCCATGCACCCAGGGCGGTGCCCTGGGCTGAGAGATCTCAGCCCTTCAGGCTGAAAACCAAACACGAAACACGAAACACTAAACACCAAACACGAATTACATCACGCATCCGGCGGGATCTCTTTTGCCTGGAGCACTTCGGACTTCTCCCCCCGCGCCACCGCGTAGCGGAAGTTTGTCCGCGAGGTGCAGGCAGCGCCGACCTCGCCCTTCGGACTCAGCGCCAGGAACGCCACCGCTGCCGGATGGACGCCGCGACGGACGGCGGCTGCGTTCACCCGCTTGCAGCCCAGCTCGCACGCCTCCTGCGGCGACTTCCCAGCCCGCATCTGCTCGACCACGAACAGGCTCCCGCCGATCCGGATGACCTCCTCCCCCACCCCCGTCGCTCCCGCCGCTCCGGCCAGGTCGTCGACATAAAGCCCCGCCCCGATAATCGGCGAATCGCCTACCCGACCCGGCAGCTTGTACGCCAGTCCGCTGGTGGTACACACCCCCCCCAGATTCCCCTTCTTGTCCCGCGCCAGAACCGTCACCGTGTCGTGGTTGTGCTCGTCCACATTGATCTGCGAGGGATCGTCGTACCGGATCGGGACCGGTGGTTTCTCCACCCGCCCCTTCTCCTTCTTCGCGTCCGGGTGCTTGTCGAGCCACGCCTTGATCGCTTCGACGGTGTACGGGACTTCGAGCGGGAACCCCTGCTGGAGGGCAAACCACTTGGCCGCCTCGCCAACGATGAGGACGTGGGGGGTTTTCTCCATCACCAGGCGGGCCAGCGCGGCCGGGTGACGGATATGCTCCACACAGGCGACAGCCCCGCAGCCGAGTGTCTTGCCATCCATCACACAGGCATCAAGGGTGAGTCGGCCAATCCGGTCGGGCAAGCTCCCGAATCCGACCGAGCGGACGGTCGGGTCATCCTCCACCGCCTGGGCGCCAGCGAGCGCTGCGTCGAGGGCAGAGTCACCTTTGACAAGTCCAGGCATCGCAGTATCGACGGCCAACTTCCCAAACGGCCAGGTCGCGATCACAACGGGGTCAGGCATGATTGGTGTTTAGTGTTTAGTGTTTAGTGTTTAGTGTTTAGTGTTTAGTGCTTAGTGCTTAGTGTTTAGTGCTTAGTGCTTAGTTTTCACCCTGTAAGGGTGAGATCTCTCAGCCCAGGGCACCGCCCTGGGTGCGTGGGTACCGCCCTGGGTGCGTGGGTACCGCCCTGGGTGCATGGGCAACGCCCTGGGTGCATGGGCAACGCCCTGGGTGGCATGGGCAACGGCCTGGGGCTCTGTTGGCCAAGACCCAATCCTAAACACGGAACACCGAAAACGAAACACGAAACTGGAATTTTGGCGACGAAGCTGAAAGAGCAGAGGTGCGGGTGCGAATGCGAATGATTTGAGACCAAGCACTAAACACTCAACAGGCGGACCGGCCGGGGCGCGACCGAATCGCGAGCCCGGCCGGGAGAGCGTGTAGAAAGGGAACGACTGGCGCTGGCTCCGACCCAATCAACGACTGACACTCTTCTGACCGGCCAAATGGAGGACGCAACAGATAAGAGTACACGAGTCCGGAGGAAGTCGGGTTCAGGAGACGGCCGGGAGGTTCGTCTGAGTATCGGGTCGTTGCTGGTTGAGAGGGAGCAATTCCTGACGATAGATGGGTACATCGCGGGGAGCTTCGATACCCAGCCGGATCTTGCCGCGGTCGATGTCGACCACGGTGATACAGATGTTGTCCCCGATGAAAATTTTCTCCCCAAGCTTCCGACTGAGGACTAACATGTCGCTACCCTCCGTTGAGCGCCAGTCGTTTGCAAATGCTACGGAATTCTACGTCACAATTCCGGGCATGGTCCGTACCGTGGTAAAAAGGGAGGCTTGGCGAGGTGTCGGGCGGGCGCACGTCCGGTATTTTGGGCGCATGTCAAACCCCAGGGGTGTGGCCGAGCCCCAACTCGCCGCGGGATGAGGGATTACGGCCAGTCGATCGGTCGTCCGGATCGGATCGACCGTGGGGGGTGGATCAGCTCCTCTCTCCCCTCGCGTAACCCGCATTGCTCCTCCAACCAGACATCGAGTGGACACTTTGGGTTCGGGACGCAGTGACATCGGAGTGTCGTTACGGACAGTACGATCGTTCGGCTGCTGTGGATTGGAATGATCTCGCCTCTTTTGTGGTTTGGGGTGGCCCCGTTTGAGTTGGGGCGACAGGTCCAGATCTCGCGACTGTCATCGCAAGCCGACGCGCAAGTCTGAGGCCCGTCCAGCTTGCTGGGCGGGCCTCAGGGGAGAACCGGGCAGCGCTTCCTCCGCCGCGGCTCCTTGGTCGGTCATTCGTCGCACGGTCTTCAGACGCCCAGGGGAACGGCAGAGTCTTTCCGGAATGTGAGGGGCCGGGTGTCGCCTTCGAAGCGAGCATCGGCCGGGTGGAAGAGGGACTGCTTGAGCTTTGCCCGCTGTTCGAGGATCGCGAGCTTCTCGGGGCTCCCGGGTGGGGCGGTGGTGGGAGCGTCGGCGATTGGGGCGTTGCCAGTGAAGTTTCCGACCCCGCGGCGAGCGTATTTGCTCGTGGATGGGTACAACTCTTTGACCCCGGGTGTGTAGTAGCAGCTCCAGCACAACCCCCGTGGCCGGTTCACTTTGCACTTCGAGCAGTGGCGGCAGACGGCGATCATGGCGTTCCCCTTATGCTGACGAATCGTGTGTTTGGGTGAAGGTTTTGGGCAGTGGACTACGCGGCGGCCACATCGGCGGTGCGGATGGTTTCGAGTTCCGGTGCGACCTGATCGACGGGCAACCGATCGGCGAGGGCACGTTCGACCTCGGCGAGGAGTTCGCGTCGCATTTCAGCGCGGGGGGTATCGTCGAACCAGTTGAGGAACCACCGACAGGCGGCGGGTTCGCCGAGTCGCTGGTCGGCTTCGAAGCAGACGCGAGCGAAGAACTCCTCGACCTCGCCGACGGCTTCGAGAGCCTCCCCCTGCCAACCGCAGAACCCAAGGGCACAGGCAGCTTCGACGGGCCAATCCTGAACGCACATGAGGGGGGGTGGGGTGGTGGTGCTTCCCTGAGTGAGCCGAGGGTCGTCGGCCCGGAGAGCGTCCCGGAGGGACTCCAATCCGGCAGTTGAGAGAACGGGAACGAACCCTTCCCGCCACACCAGACGCCAGCTTTCCATGATCGCGCCTCCCCCAGGTTGTCGCTTGTCTCACCCCGTCGGCGGCTCAACTCCTCAGTTGCTTCCGACACACTCTTTATACGGACGTACACTACCGATGTCAACACGGAAGCTGACATTTTTTTCGGTTTTTCCCCCGTCATTCCCCGTTAGGACCGGTGTCGCACGATTTAATCGCTATTGTTAACAGCTCGACAACGGGATAAATAGACATTTCTATACAAGGAAGGGCTTTGCCCATAAATGCCATTTTGGCAGCGAATTTATGGGCAGAAGTGCGAATTAAAAGGCATGCCAATCGGTGGCGAATCGGCTGGAATTCGGGAAAATGAGAAGGCCCCGGTCACCTGACCGGGGCTGCTTTGATTATGTCAGTCGTCCAATTCTGGCCATGTTGCGGCGAGGTGGCTATGATGTGAGTGGACACTTCAATCAACCAGGGAGGGTGGGTATGCCGACATACAGCGTCAATTATGACCTGCGCACACCAAGCGATCACTACGATCCACTCAGTGACGAAATCAAGAAATGTGCCGGTTGGTGGCATTTTCTGCAATCGACATGGTTGGTTGCCACCGCAGAGACCGCCGATGAACTCGCCGATAGGCTTTTGCGAGTCATCGGGGCAACCGATTATCTACTCGTCATTGCTGTTGGCCGCAAGTTCCAAGGCAACCTGCCTCCAATCGCATGGAAGTGGATTGATCGTTACACCTGACTGAGAGTGATACCTGACGCCACCGCCATGCGGCTTTTCCGTCATGGGTTCGCTTTCTGTTCCGTACGTTTGCTTGGTATTACTCCCATCTAGTCTATTCAGTTGCGAATTCATGTTGAGATCCTACTGGTGAGTTAGCATCGCTCGCCAGCAAGTCTAGCATCCGGTCAACCTCGCCACCGTCGCCGCGACTCGAATTCCTCTGCGAATTGCGGCATGAGCAGGACAACCAGGCTGTAGATGCAGAGGAACGAGTGGATGCAGAAGCTACAATAGTTGAGCCAGAAGACACTTGCGAAGGCAAAGGCCCCATTGATGATGCCGAAGATAATCCCGCAGATCCGGCCCCACGGCCGGCGGTGATAGATTCCGTAGGCGATCAGGAAATCGGGCAGTGACAGTAGGGTAATGAGACAACAGATGGTGATGACCACTCCCCTCGCCAGTCCTCTACCTTCTGCCGGCCCCATATCGGCCATCACCATGCGGGTGTAGGCGGCGAACAGGCCACAGAGAACCAGGCCGACGATCCCATCCAGGAGGTAGATGAAGGCCAGCAGGGTGACGAACGGCGACCGATTCCGATGCTCGACCTGAACGTCCTCCTCATTTTCCCAGGCATAGAAGGGGGCGTTCTCGTCCGTGCGGTCACGCGGAGGCTCGGAATCATGCTCCGGAGAGCCAGGGGACTCCGAGGGCGGCCCCTCTTCCACCAGAATGCCGGGTAGCGCGGGTTCTTCGACCGGAGTGGGGACGATCAACCGCTGGCGACAACGGAGGCAGCGAGATTCGGTTCCCGCTTGACGAGTCGCGATCTTCAGCATCACCCCACACTTCGGGCAGGCGAATCGGATGGGCATGTCGTGTTCCCCCGAATGAACGGGGCGGCGGACGCAGGTCCGCTCACAACAGGCCCGGCCAAGAGCCTCCACGAAACGGACGCTGGCCGCCGCCCCTTGCGGGGGCGTGGCAGGTCCGCTTTCGTGGAAACACCACGGACTTGCATCCGTGTTTGGCCGATTCGTTGTGAAGCGATCCGTTGCAACACGCAACGGTCAAGTTGTTTCCGGGACTTGGCGTCCCGGCATCTGCGTTCGCTACCCTCTGGTTATGGCCGCACCTTCGGCCGTGGTAAAATGAGTATATCCGGCCCACGCGATCAAAGTAAGTCAGTAGATTGTGGCCGACCTACAAATTGATATGCCAGCAGTCGGCGGCGAAATGAAGGGTGACTTCTCTTACACCGACGCTACTTCAGTGGTCGGCCGCGCCGTAGAACACTCGGATGCTTCTCTTGCATCTTCCGATGAGGCGGGATTGGGGAGTCGCTCACGAAGCTTTCGGGTGGCTTCGTCGGGACTGATCATTCCCCGAACCTCGATATCAGTTTCCGTGGAATAGGACACTCTGTTGAAGGTAATGAGAGTACCGGCAGGAAGTGTCCACTTGAGGAGATGGCTATTCATGGCCCTGTATTTCCTTCATTATAGTATCCCCAAAGGGGGAGACTACAGCAACTTGGAGGGTGCGTTGGCGGAAGCCAATGCCAAGCAACTTCTCCCGACTCTCTGGTGCTTCCGGCGCGATGGCACCAACTGCAACGCCATCCGGGATATATTCGCCGACCACTTCCAAACCGATGACAGATTCTTCGTCTCAGAGGTCGCGAATTGGTCCGTCTGTGGACTCTCAGGTTTCAGCCCATTCGACGTGTGAGTCGCGACGATCCGCCCTGGGACGCAAACGAGGCCCTTTCCAGGGAAAGGATAGCATCCGAAATCACGCTCCTGGGAACTTCAGCACCCGCACTTCCTCCCCCTCTGACGGTCTGGCCGCAAAACCCGGATTGATGCCAAGCTCGTGCATCTCGTGAATCACCACAACGATGTTGTGGCAAAGCACTTTCGCCAGCACTTCGTTTCGGATTGCGATGTCCGTCTTCGATCGCACCGAGTCCCCGAACTTCCGCTTAATCATCGAGAATGTGGACTCGACATTGCTCCGCTTGTGGTAGTGCTGGAGAAACGCATCTCGCTTGAGGGTGAAGTGAGCGAACATCCGGTCCCAGATGCCCGGACCTTTCCCACCGGTGGAGTTGATCTTGAACGGGATGTAGGGAACGGCTCCCAACTCTTCGGCCAATTCGAGGTTGTCGTAACTCAGGTAGGCTTTATCCGCTGAGAACTCTGGTCTTCCCCAAGAAAAATGG
>PLDW01000138.1 GCA_003136315.1 Gemmataceae bacterium
CGGCCACCCATCATCGTTCCATGTTGGGCCTATACGGGCTGGAAGCCCGTGCCAGCGATTTCACGGTTTTGATTCTGGACACCGCCTTACTGAGGACTGGTGTGGTGAGAAGACCCAACAGCTTCCAATCGTTCGAGATCCGAGTGTGACCGTCTGTGCGGAGGAGAGGTCATGCCGGAGGAACCCACAATCGACACAACGCCGAGGCGGGGCCGAAAGATGGTCCCGACCGCCGGTTGGCGGGACGGGGCTGCGGAACCATCGCGGCGACAACTGGTCGCAGCGGCTGTTCTCATGCTCTTCTGTGTGGCAGGTGCGTTCGTGGGGCTGTTACTGCTGATCCGCCCCCCGACCGAGCCGTTGTTCGTGTCTGTCCCCATCGGGGAATACGCCGATCCCGGCTGGCCTGTCAACCCCTGGGCTGACCAGGATGCCGAGTTGCTGGCTGCCCGGTTCCATCGCCCCGGCAGAGAGCCCGATGGGGTCAAAGCGTTTTCGTACCAGCAGGCCGACAGGCTTCGGGCGCTGCTCGACTGGGTCGCAGGCCGCTCGTCGGTCGGAACAGACCTCCCGACCCACGAGCGACACCGCCCACTGATCCTTCATGTGTCCGCCCTGGCTGCGTGCCGAGAAGGGCGGGTCTATCTCCTGGCTGGAAACGCTCGCCATGATGACCTGACACCACCGCCAGGATCCAAGGATCTGTCTTTGATGAACGGTTGGGTGGACATACGGGATGTCTTGACCGCTGTCGATGCGTGGCCCATCAGACACAAGTTCCTGATCCTCGACCTGGCTCACCCAACGGCAGACCCGTTCGGCGGCCAGTTACTGGATGACGTGGCGACCAGGCTCGATGCGATCCTGCAGGAAACCCCTCCCAGTTTCCCGGTCCTGACCTCCTGTGGTCCTGGGGAACGGAGCCTGCCCGCCGACTTGGAGCGCTGTTCCGCTTTCGCGTTCTACCTTGCGGAGGGGCTTGGGGGAGCGGCTGATGGATACTCTGTTTCCGGCCATCACGATGGCGAGGTCTCGATCCGGGAACTGGCGGCATTCACGACAGCCCGCGTCGACCGATGGGCGCGACTTACCCACGGCCGGCGTCAAATCCCCGTTCTGCACGGTCCCACCGACCCCACCGCCGACTTCGTCCTTACGCGCCGGTTGCAATGGCAGCCGACAGACCCGGAACCTGCGGGCGCATATCCGGACTGGTTGAAGGACGCCTGGGCAGAGGCCCACGTGACAGCCCGCGGCCCGGGTGTTCTGACCGCCCGATTGAAAGCCGGACTCCTTCTGACTGAGCAGCGTTGGCTCCACCCGGGGCCTGCAAGACGTGCGGAGGACGTCTGGGTCGTGACTCGCGACGAACTGGTCGCGCCGGCCAGTTCGTCCCAGGGTAGTCGGGGAGAAGACTGGACCGCCCTTGCTCAGGTCGTGGATCGGCTGGCAGTGGCCCGGCTCAACAAACCCACACCGCCGCCTGAACTCGTCAAGGCCCTGGACGGGTTCCTGGCAGCCAAAGCGGAGCAAGAACTCGACGCCGAGAAATCCTGGATCACGGTGGCCAGCCCCGCTCCCGCGGCTGCCGTCCAGGTCGTCTGGGAGCGAGCCCGCGAGACCGACCGCCCCACACCGGAAATGATCGCTCGATGGGCGAGGCTGGTCGTCCTGGCGAACCCGGTGAAGCCATTCGCGGAGACCCGATTACTCAGCACCCTGGCAGACCAAGGCTCGTTCCGCCGCCAGAAGCTTGCGACTTACCCCAGCCACGCTGTTGCCGCCCTGATCCGAGCCGAAGATGAGATTGGGCAAGTTGCAGCGCTGGGTCCAGAGGAGTTCCCGACTGGGCGTGCTGCACTCGCGGCCGCTTTACCCGAGTATAGGGCCGGTCGCGAGGCGTTGTTCAGCGCTGACACGTCCGGGCGAATCGCCGCGGCAGTCGTTAGTCTCGGCCGGGCACGAACCAACTTCGCAGCGGCCCGTAACCAGATTGAACGAACTCGGGAAACTCGACGGAGCCTGGCCGCGGCCGCGATCACGCTGGGAGATACACTCCCCGGCATGACCGAGTCCGGGCGTCCAACCCGCGACGCCTGGGTCGCTGTCGCGGAAACTGCGACCAGGGTGGCCGGAAGTGACCCCGCTCGGGCGGACGCACAGGATCTGCTGGCCCTGACCCAGGGGACGGCGGCCATTCGGCAGGATTTCGATCCCAAGATTCTGGCAACAATTGCAGGCAAGGACCGCCGCCGTGATGTTGCCAATGTCGGCCGATTGCGGGAATTTCTTGCCGTGACGACGCTTCCCGGTCCGGCCCGTAAACAGGCCTGGGACGCGCTACTCACGGATGCGGCCGGATTGCACTCCGCGGTCAGGGCGTTGGACGCGGCCGACGACGCCGACCGGTCACAGACCCCAACCCCGGTATCCGAGCCGGGTGCCAACCGGGAGTTGGATCGCGGACTCAGACGAGCAGATGCGTCGGTGCGACTCCTCCAACTCGCTGGCGCGCCCGGTGCCGACCAGGCGAACGCCCTTCTCCGACGTATCCAGATCGGGGACCGCACGGGCTGGGATCTCCTCGGTCGTCACCTGATGGGTTCCTGGTTGAAGGGTCTTCCAGCTCGAGCTCGGTCATCCCAGAACCTGGCCACCATCGAGCGGATTCTCCGCGCGATTCCCCCGGAACTGGCCCGATACCAGGCGTGGTCCGTGGACTTCCCCACTCCGCCCCGGGATGACTTCCGCATCTACAAGGACTGGGCGATGGATCTCGCCCAGTATGATCCAAAGGGAGAATCCCAGTGAACGTTGCGACACTGGCTCGGACATTCAGTCTCGCCGTCCTCTCCTGGGCCATCGTTCCGATACAGGAACCCGCAGAGCCAGCATCGGTCCAACGGGAGGGCGAGGCTCCTGCCGAGCGTGCGGGTGGTACGGCTCGGCAGGAGCCTCGNNATTTATACGTCCAATCGTCATTCTATAGATGCGATAGCTTCAGCGGGCTCCTGGATGAGTTGGGGATTCACCCGGCAGGAACCGGCCGACGCGGGCCTTCCCTGGCCGTTCCTGAGCACGAACCCGAACGAACCCGATGACGCGGACCCCAGGTATCGGGTCGGGAACCTCCTCGTCCGCCCAAACCACGAGCATCCGTTCTACACCTACGTTCGCAACCCCGGCGATCAGGATTGGACGGAACTCCGGGTCGTTCTGGCAGCGGATTCGCAGGGGAAAGAGTTGCTTGCTGAGGGAATCATTTCCCGGGTCCGGAAAGGACAAACGGCTCCGGTGAAAATGTCACTCAAGGCTCCCCCCCGGCCAGCACTACCCCCCGTCCCAACGGACAAAGAGAAGGGTGTTCCCCCTCCCCCGCCACCAGCGGCGAAACTCCCTGATCACGTTTACCTGCTCCTTTTCGACAATACCCCACCCCGCCCGGGTGAAAGCCCCTCGCGATTCCGGTCACCGTCAGCTCTGGCCCTCCGTCAGGTCCGGGTCATGCATCCGCGAGAGTTTCTGTCGGCTGTCGGGCAGATCCGAGGCTCGGTGACGGGCAAGGACGGGTTCACCCTTGATGTGATCGTGAACGCCGAAGGCGCTGCCGTGACGAACGAGAAGGGGGAACGGGTCGCATTCCGCGGCCCAGCCGTGAAGCTTCGCCTCGACCTCCGTCCCGAACTCGTCCCGAACCTCGACCCGGCCAGCCTCCATTCTGGAACCTTCGAGACGGTCGTGGAGCCGACCGGGAAGACGGTCGTCTTGCGGGCGTCCGGTCTGCAACTGAAGCCACAGGTTCCCGGTGTTCTGACGGGGGGGCCGGACCGGTTTTTTGTCGCGGCCGACGGTTTTGAGAGAGCCTTCTGGTTCGAGACCGACTTCCGAACGACTGGCAACACGCTGGCACCGGTACTCGATCGCGGGTTCCTGAACATCGATGTCCCCAGGTACACCGTCCCGAAACAGGCCCTTGCACTGCGGATGGAAACGGCGGGCCGGGAGCCCCTTGGGCAGCCGAAACTTCTGTTCCACCGGATCGAAGACGGGAGTGGAGACCCCGAACTCCTGTCCAGGGGCCTACCTGGGCCGCGGGACGTGAAGTTGACACTCCGAATTGGGGACGCAGGGGAACTGCTGGTCGGCTCCGTGGTCAAGGACTGGGTCGTCTCGGTTGATACCACCGGTGTGTTTGGCACGCGGCGACTGAGCCTGAGCGTTGGAGATCCGCCGGTTGCGACGGTGGAAAGGCTGGTCACACTGGATGCGACCCCGCCCAGTGGGCTGCGATTCCGCCGCTTGCCCATGACCCATACCCGGGGGAAACCGCTCACCGTCACTGCCGAGGCAACGGACCCCGAGTCCGGAATCGCCCGTGCCTTGTTCTATATCGGCGACCCTCCAGTTGAGGGAAAACCACTCCCGCCGGGCAAGGCAGCCCTGGGCATTCCGACGACACTCCCCTCAGCGGGGAGCGAACTTCGACCACGGGTGATCTCTGACCACTCCCGACCGACTCCGTTCACTGCGACACTCCTGCCTCCCGACCAGAAGGGTCCGGTGACGGTGACTGCACGCTTCACGAACCAGGTCGGGCTGTCCGAAGAGGTGACTGCGGACGTGACTCTGATCGACCCCCCGACGACCGGCACCATCAAGGGCCGCGTGGTCCAGGGGAGTACTCCGGAACGACCGCAACCGGGGATCGAGGTCCAACTGAAAGACCCGGATGTGAAGCCGGATGCGAAGTCGGAGGCCAAACCGATCGCGACCACGACCACGAACGCGGAGGGCACATTCACATTCAAGGGCGTGAAGCCTGGCAAGTATGTGGTGGCTGGCACGAAACCGACAGATTACGGAGCGAAGGATGAGAAGCAGGTGACGGTCGAGGCGTCCGAGAAGCCGGTGGAAGTGACACTATCATTGAAGAGATGAAGATCGACCAGGGCATCCGCCCTGGGCTCAGAACGAACGCGCCATCCGGGGCTAAGAACCAGTGTCCTGCGGCCGTATCGAATCAGGGTTTTGAGCCGCGGCGCGGCGGCCGTTCTTAGCCCAGGGCGGAAGCCCTGGGAACCTGGGCGATAGCGGGGAAAAGCCATTTCGGACAACCCGCCTCATACAGGAACCCGCTGAGGCTGTCTCTTTCCAGTAGCAAACATCGGACTAACGGGAGTGCGAGGCTTCTGCCGAGCGTGAGAGTGGTGCGGCTCGGCAGGAGCCTCGTACTCCTGTGCGAGCGATTCCTTCTTTTGGATGGGGCTCTTGTAGGTCGGGTCGAGGCTTTGCGAGACCCGACCTACACTCTTGCCCTCATCCATGTCTTCGTTGGCTCGTCGCTCGTACGGGAGTACGAGGCTTCTGCCGAGCGTGAGGGTGGTACAGCTCGGCAGGAGCCTCGCACTCCCATGTCTATGTCTAATCGTCCTTCCGTAGATGCGACACCCTCTGCGGGTTCCTGAATTAGGCAGTTGGTGAGAGAAAATCGACCAGAGGGATCGGGTGCCACGGNNATCGTGGTAGGTCATTTCTTGGCGTCTGCCTTACTGTCCAGCCCAAAACATGGCCACGGTGACCAAAACCAGGAGGGCGATTCCGAAATACCCCAGGACGGTGAGTCGGTTCAGACGGGCGTCCCTGGCGGTGGCCTCCGGTGACCAGGCCACGAGGTTCTGACCGTCCGCGACCCGCTGGAAGACCCCCGGAACGAAGGCCTGGTCAGTCGAGTTGCGGCCGGTCGCTGCAAGGTAACAGCCTGCCAGCAAGGGAAACCCGCTGGCGGGGTCGCCAGAGGTAGGTGGAATCGGTGGCAGTCCCCGCGCCAGCATCTGTGCAAGCCGCGGCCCTCGATTGAACACAGAGCGCATCAGGAGGTAAAGTTGTCGATTGTGCAGCGAGCCTCCGGTCGGGGTGGTCCGGGGATCAGGTTGGTCCAGTTGCAGGAACCGGTGAATCCAGGCAGGGAGGACAGCCAGCCCGATCCAGGCGACCGCCGCAGCGATCACGCCGGGTACGGCGTTCGGGTCGACATCCGGTGCAAGTGGAATCCGTTGGCCGATCCGCTGTTTGAGTACCTCAGGGGGAAAGCCACTCCGGAACTCGGCGAAGCCGCGGGCCGTTTCAAGGTCGGAGACGACGGCATAAGTGGGGTATCGGAGTTGAAAAATTCCCCTCGCGGCATTCAGATCCCTCTGGAGGACGCCGCTGGCAGCCCGAGCCTCGGCGTCGCTGTCGGTCGCCGCCCACGGGATCAAGACGACCAGACCATTGATCGGGCACCAGGGGCGTCGATCTCGGCGTATCAGTCGGCAGAGGAATTGGAGCCGCCGGACAGCCTGTTGTTGGACCTCATCCGAGACCAGCTTCCGTCGAGTCTGGGGAGGGACCGTCTGGCCGGCCAGGTTCCGGAGCCTGTCAGCTTCCTCCGGAGTGAGTTCTCGCTGTCGGGATGTCCTCAAGAGAGCCGCCATCTCGACCCGTAGCACCGGGTCGAGCCCGGCGATTGGATCATTGGCCCCGATCGTCTGGCGGACGTCAACCGCCGGGGTGGCTGTCTCGCTCGCCCAGTCCGATTCCCCCTCCTCGTTCCGTTGCGTACAGAAAATCCCCCAGGCGGAGGTCCCCTCGCAAGTCACGTAGATGGCCTCCTCCCAGGCATACACACGCAGAGGCGGCTGGCCGACAGCCGGAGTTCGGATGATGTCCTTGACCCCGGCTGCCAGGAAGTAGGCATCCATCCCAGCCGCCGGACGACCGAGCACAAGGTAGAGCGGGGCATCCCCAACCCCCAGCCCGGCCGCGTCAAGCCGCCTCGTGGCCTCCCCCCAGGCCGCCTCCACGTCGGGAAACTCGGGAGCTGCTTCGTCGCGAGTCAGAAGTAGCCAGAGGCCATAGAGGAGCCAGGAGAACAGCACGATTAGCAGAACCAAGGACGTCAGGAAGAACGGTTTGAAGCCCCGGTTCACATCCCGGAGCCAGTTGTCAAGGGCGGTACGTGGTTGGATGAGGTAGGCCAGGAAGGCCAGGCCAGCAACGACCGCCAGTCCGACAGCGACCCGCACCCAACCAGGCCACTGGCGGAAGTCAGCAGCGTTGGCAAATACCGGAAGGACCAGTCCCACGATGGCCCGAATGCCGTTGAGAATCGACCCGAGGAATGCGAGTAGGGTTTGCATGATGAGTCCGGGGGGCGGTGTTCTCGAACTGGAGTCGTCAGGAACTGAGCCGCTTGACGGCGAGCAACCCGGCGGCGAACGCAGCTCCCGCCCCCGCCACGACCGCCACCCGAAGCATCCGAGCAAACCGTTCCTGGCCTCGCAGAGGTGGGACACCGACCGGGAGATCCCGATCGGGTGGGGCAGGGAACTCGGTGCTCCCACCCGTCATCACTCGTTTCCGAACGGAGTCGACCCATGCGGCCGGGTTCAAGTTGTCCGGCGGGCTGCCACGGAATCCCAGCATGACGCACCAGAGGTAGGCTTCGAGAGACTCGAGGTTTCCGCGCGGGCCTTCTGCCTTGCGGGCTTGATCCCAGAACCGCCAGGCTCGTTGTTGTGTTCCGCCATAGAGGGCCGCCTCCAGGGTGTTGGCTTCCCACCTGTCGGCCCACCATTGAGGGCTGTGAAGGATGAAGATCTCGTCGAGCCAACACGCCAGCGCGTACCGGGCACCGAGGAAGACGTCGCTTTGGGCGAGTGCCGTCGTGTCCGCGTCCGGGCGAGCGATGAATGTTGCCAGATCACCGTTGTAGGCCGGGTTCTGGGCGAGTTCTCCGTCCCCGAGGATCAACGCCCGGAGTTGCTCGTATTCTGGCTCGAAAGATGGTGTGCCGCCCCGCTCGAGTTGCTCTTTCAGTTCGAGCCCAGAGCCAAGGAGGTCATGCATCCGACGGACGATTTTGTCTTGCATGGCTATTGATGGCAACGGGTTATGACAGATCAAACGAGGAAGCGAGCGGAGACGAACGATTGCCGCGGGACCATGACGCCCGCTTGCCTGTTACTTGTGAGGCACGCAGGGCGGGCGACAGACGATCAAGCCCCGGCCGCCGCAGGAGGGACCACGTAGAGGGTGAAACGAAGTGTCGCGACGCGACCATCAGCCTGGATCGTCACGTCCTGGCGACCGTCGATACTCCCGCTCAGCAGTCGCTCGTTCAACCGGATCGCCAAATTATAGGTCTGGGCCACGTGCTCCCACTCGTCCCGGGAGGCGTCCCGATTGACCTGGAAATAGGTCAGCCGGGTGGATGGGGGGAGAACCCGCGGCGGGTTCGGAACCGGCACGAAATCCAGCCCCCGTAGACCCAGCCGGAAGATCTCATCCACCCGCTCAAAGGCCCCAATTTTCATGTTTAGCTTTCCGGTCAGCAGGCGAGTGCATTCGGCCGTCGGCAGTGGTGACTCGACACCGACCAGAACCTGAGCGGCGGGAGCCAGCCAGGCTGGCTCGATCCCGACCCTCATCCGAAGCCCCGCTCCGACGAAGGGCCGCATCTCGTACCCCTGGTCGAAGTCCTGGGTCAGGAGTTCGTCGATGAATCTCTTGACGGCGAAGAAGCAGCGGCCAAGATCGTCGTGGTCGTAAGGGGGGAGGTCGTCGTCAGGGATGGCGGGGTTCTTACCGAATACTGCCAGGCGACCAGCGAGCCGACAAAGCTCCAGGTAGGCCAGGAAGGGGTGAACACCGGCTGCCCGAGCGATCACCCCAAAGGTGGCGTACCCTTCGTTCAGGGTCCGCAGCCGTTCAAAGATTTTCCGGTCTTCCGGCGCGTTGCTGTCGAAGGTGATCCGCTGGTCTTTCACCCGCTGGGCGAGTTGTTTGACCATGTTCCCGACCCGGTAGTAGACTTGCCCGACCACCCCATCGCCAAGCGCGGTCCAGGCATCGCAGGCGAGTACCGGGGGGATGTACCACGGGTGCAACTGAGGGGGGGCGGAGACCTGAGCCGAGCGTTCCAACCGAGCCACTGGAATCGTCTCGTATCCTGTTGTGTCTTCACCGGCTGTCGTAAACAGGCGGGGGTTGAGCCGGCGGTACTGGACCAGCCGCGGGTTCTGGCCGGTGTTCTCGTCTGGAATCGGTTCCCGGGGGGCGTCAATCCGATATCGGGTGTCTGCTGCACCCGAGACGGCTTCTGCGGCCGCATTCTCCCGTCCGAGTTGAAGTACGGGAACGCCGATCAAGACGTCTGCCATCCCCCCAGGTGGGAGCTTGTCGATCGTTGCGCGGAGGTCAAGGCCCGGAAGGGGGTTATGGTCGCGGTCAGCAGTGATGACTGTCCCGTCCCGCAGACGTGCCTCCAAGCGGTGGACCTCGAACCGGTAGTTCCGCAGTGCATCTGGGTCAATATCGATCGTGCGAACGCCCCAGTTGTGGTAGACATCGAGTCGCCCGCTCAGGCGAAGTTGATCCGCCCAGTGGCGTTCCGCTGCCTGGAAATGGTGCGGCCGCAAGAACATGCCCTCGTGCCAGTAGACGGCTGGAACGCTCATGTGGCGCTAGGGGGAATGGTCTTGGGATTCTGGACAGCGAACCCAGACGTTATAGCCATGATTGGGGACAATTCAACCTCTCGGGCCTGGATCTCATCCGGTTTGAGATCCGCCATAACTCGTTGCAGTCGTGCTTCGCCGAGAGTGGTTGGGCTGAGGACGAGTTTGATAAGGCAAGCGGCAGAAGAAAGGTTACCCTCCTTTGGGACTTGCCCACGCCGGGCCGCCNNTTCGTAGGGGCCGCCCTCCGTGGCGGCCCGGCATTGGTAAGGCATATACGCAGCGCAACTATATTCTGTACCTCGTCTTACGTCGCTGTTTCGGCCCGCAATCCTTCTCGTGCAACGGTATTGGTTCTAAGCGGGCGGTGTGGCAGCGGGTCGATCGGCCAGACGGTCCGGTTGCAATCGTGCGAACCCCGATCGGATCATCTGAGAACGTGAGCTGATGTGGAGTTGAACCGGCCCGGGAAGACCCTTCCATCGAACCGTTTGCGACCAGCGGTTGGTTATGATAAGGTGAGGGCCTACCAAGGAATCAGCCGGGAGAGTGGTATGTCCCATCATCAAAGTGGCGATGAACCGGTTCCAGGATATCGACTCGTCTCATTCATCGGTCAGGGCAGCTACGGCGCGGTCTGGAATGCAGTTGGCCCAGGGCAAATCGATGTCGCGCTGAAATTCCTCAATCTCGATAGCAAGCAGGGGCTGAAAGAGTTCCGCTCTCTCGGTTTGGTGAAGAAGCTCAGGCATGTCCACCTCGTCCCAATCCACGCGATCTGGCTGCGGGATGCGGCTGGAAATGTGCTGTCGGATGCACCGGGAAACGAGGGCGAGTCCGAATCCGTCCGGATCAACCTTCTGGGAAGCAAGGAACTCGTCATCGCGATGGGACTTGGGGACAAGAACCTCGCCCAGCGGGCAGACGAACTCCGTGACCGGGGGGGGATCCCCCTGGGCGAACTCCTGCGTTACATGGAAGGCGCAGCCAAGGGGATCGACTATCTCAATGAACCGGTCCACCCGCCGGGCAATGCGGCCATCATCCATTGCGACATCAAGCCTGGGAATCTGCTTCTGGTTGGCCGCGAGGTCCAGGTCTGCGACTACGGGGTCGCTCGGGCATTGTCGGTGGATATGCGAAAGACGCTTGGGGCCGGGACTCCGGCATACGCTCCGCCGGAACTCATCAACAACGACCCAAGTCCCCAGACCGATCAATACTCGCTTGCGATCTCCTACTTTGAAGTCCGCACCGGTCGCCTCCCATTCGATGAAGCCAAGGCCCTTTTCGCCAACCTCACCGGCAATCTCGATCTGAGCGCCCTCCCACCTGAGGAACGTCGAGTGATCGCCCGGGCGACCCATCTACAACCCGGGAGGAGGTTCCCGAGTGCTTTGGAGATGGTCGAGGAACTGAAAGTCGCGACCGGAGTGGCAGTTGTACGATCCGGGGTCGTCGCCATGCCCCAGGAGCGGAAGTCCCCAGCGCGCCCGCCTACAGACCCACGCACGCCCCCGCTGGTCGCCCCCATTCCCCCGAGGTCGAGTGAGAGTGGGAATGAACCCTGGGCACCGTCACATTGGCAGCCCTCTCCCCCGAAGCGGGCTGTCCCCAAGACCGACCCGCCAGGTGATGCCGGGACCGTACGATTTGAGACACCACGCCAGCAAAAGCCGTCTCCGCCGACCCACGTTGTCACAGATCCGCCGGCCGATGGTGGGACTCTGCAGATCCCCGCGCTGCACTGGGAGAAGCCCGCCGGTTCGACTCGAACGCAGGTTGGCGTTCCTGAAGCCAATTCGTGGGACACCTGGAAAGATCCGATCTCGGCGCCGGATACAGAACCTGGGGTCATCACTCTGGGTCGTCCCCGGCGTGGGGTTCCACTGGTCGGGATTGTCCTTGGCACCTTGATCGCGGCAGGGATTGGGGTGGGGGTCTACCTGGCCACATTCACGTCCACACCGCAAGGGGCCGAGTCGACCAAACCTGCGGACGAGTTGGTAGCGAAAACGGACGTTCCCCCAAGCCCACCTGCACCCAAGGTGGGGCCAGCCGCAACCACCCAGAATGGACCCCCCGATTCCCCAAAAACGCCTCTCCCCCCACCCGGGAAGACGATCAAGGATCTGAAGGATTTCGTCGTTTCGTCTCCGGCGGATGCTTTGCCCTTTGTCGACCTCGCAAGGGAAGTGAAGGCACAGACGCAGAAGCAAGAGCAGCATGACGAGCTGCTCAAAATTCTGGCCGACAAGCTCATCGTGTTCTGTGCAGTGTGGGACGACAGCCCAATCCCAAAGGAACTCCAATCCCTGGTGGTGGAAGCAGGCCGGGCGAATATTCTTGCGTCGTTACGAGAGTTTGAGAAGGGCCTTCCACAGATCGATCCCACCCACCTCGACAAACCCTATTCACCCGCCGATGCGATGAGGGTTCTCCGGTGTCTGAGGGTGGCCGACCAGTTTGCAAACGATGTCGGAGCCGAGAGGTCGGACCCGCTGCGCGTCGAGTTTGCCCGCAACATGGTTTTGGCTGAGTGGTCGAAGGAGGGGCGCAAACTTGAGGAAGTTCGGCGGCGATTAAAGGCACTGCGGGAAGCAACGGGAGCCAAGGAGTTTCAGTGGCTGGGGGCCTCGAATCTCGACCGAATCCAGCTCTCCCTCATTGCGGCCCGGGTTGCTGATGGCTCCCTCGAGAAGGCCAATCGGTACACCAAGCTGCTGGAAATTGTTAAAGATACGTTTGACATCCCTGCCTCAGCACAGGCGGAGTTGGCGCAGTGGCTTTTCAATGGAGCTGGGGAGTTGTGGTTTAACCCGGGAACCGACGATGATGCAGGATGGGCAGTGACCCAGACAGTGTTCCGGATGCTCAACCAGGCGGCCGACCTTGCCCCGATGAAGCAGCCCACAGTCGAAGAATTGCCAGGCGGAGTGGACGGAAAGACAAAAGTCGTTGTTTCCGCATTTCGTGCGCTCGTCGCCGACGTGTGGAGCCGTAAGCAGCCAGATTCCGCTGGACAAAAAGGGTTGGAGGAAGCCGGCAAACTCTACAAGGAAGTGATCGATGGCGATCCAGACAGGTTGACTCGCCCAGCACGGGGTCGGGTGTATCAGCGAGCCGCCCTTGTCGGACTTCGTCGGTTCCTCCAGTTCGACGCAGACAAACACTGGCGGGAGGACAAAACCCAACCGCTGTTGCCCGATGCGATTCGGGAAGCGGTCGAGAGAGGAATCCAGGACGGAGAGCAATCTCTTCGCTTGCTCCCGGTCGATGCCCCCTCACGGGTGGAAAGTCACGCCATACTCTACTGGCTTCACAGAGCCAGTTTCACGAATGCGACGAGGAAGTTTGCAAGCGGCGACAAGAGTGCAGGCGTGTTCCGTGCAATCGCCGATCACCTCGCCCGAAACCTGGACCACGCAGTCGAAGCCGAGGCGGGGTTCGGTGGTGCGGAGCCCCTGTTCCGTGCGGAGTTCTCCTCGACTTTCGCCAAAAACATGGCGTGGGATCACACCCTTGGAGCGTCTGACAACTGCCTCTGGCTGGAGGCCGCAATTCGGGAGTTACCCACAGACCCGGATGTCCCAAAGTGGCAAATGGCCCGGGCCGAGATCGGGCTGACCGCCACGCCTAACCCCTCAGCCGACAAGGCAAGGGCGGAGCTGAAACGCGCTGCCCAGGAGGTGGAACCTGCTCTCACCACGGCCGGTGCGGCAGTTCGTGCAAAGAAGACACCCCCGGCTGATCTGGAACATTGGGAAAAACAAATCCGACGTCTTGAGCGATACTCTAAACAGGCATCGGAGTGATTAGGCAAGCGGCAGAAAAAAGCTTCCACAGCCTTGGGATTCGCCGTCGCGGTCCGGTACGGGTTCGAGGGGAGATTTCCATATACCGCTCGCCTTATCGGTACGCTCACACCCTGGATGGCGGAGGGTACAGGAAGCCTGAGTTAGCTCGGCGAACGGGCCGATCTGGCGAAGAGTGGCCCCTTGAACACGATCACCCAGGCAGGGGAAGGGATCTCGTCCCGGATTTCTCGCAAGTTTACCCTTTCTGGCAAGTGCAGCCAAATCTTCGGAACCCCCCAGGCCGAAAATCGGTACGGCCGGATTATTCGGACCGGCCAGTTCCGGAGACGTTTCCGATGGCCCCCGTCCGCACAATGGCGGTTCGTGCGATCGTCGGGTTCTTGCTGACCGCTGGCAACAGCCTCGCTGCGGACCCAGGATGGCCACCGATACCAGCCCCAATCGCGCCGCCGGAACAACTTCCGGTCTTGACCCCGAATACCCAGCCGAACCACTCTCTGATCCTTGCTCCAATCTCGCCGCCAGATCGACCACCGGCGTCCGTCTCGAATCAGACACCGATGCCACCGATCCGAGCACCTGAAATGATCCTCATCCGCTCCACGGCCGATACCTCGATCCCCACACCGATGCCAGATGGACCACTGGGAGGGGCGAGGATGAGGGGCGTTCCCGATAGCCCCCCACCCGGATTGCCTGAGCGTCCACCGGAAGTGGTCCTGGTGCGGCATCAAACGAAAGACGTTCCATCCGGGGACTCCGGCTCATCCAGCGGAGCGGCCCCGCCCCCGACACCAATAGATCCTAGTGCAGCGAGTGGAGCGGCTCCACCCCCACCCTCCACTTCGGCTTCGACCTCAGCCGTCAATCAGGGAACGCCGGCCCCACCGAACGTCGGGACGAACACGAATACCACTGTCTCTAACGCCGCCCCGGCCGGCACGACTACCTCGGCTATCAACGGCTCGGCCGGTCAGGCCGGTCAGGCCTTGGCTGCTCCGGACGTGAGTGACCTACTCTCCAAGTCCTCGGCATCGACTGGGGTCGAGGTGCAAAGGCGAAACGCGGTGATCGGCGACCCCCGCATCCGCGGCTGGAGGACTGGCCAGTATGCTGTCTACGGGGATGGCGGGGAGTTCTCCCCCGCCCGGCTTGACCTCGACACTGCTGTCTCCAAGTTCGATGCCACATCGCTTCGCGATGTGGTCGTGGTCAAAGGCCCCTACTCGGTCCTCTACGGGCCAGCGTTCTCAGTGCTGAGCGTGAATTCACTCGATGCCCCCCGATATGATCAACTGGAAGTCCACGGCCGGACGTCGCTCGGATACCAGACGAATGGGCAGAGATGGGATGGGCTTCAATCCGTTTCGGTGGGGGATGGGATGTGGGGCTTTCGGGCGACTTACAACATCCTTCAGGGAAACAACTACCAGGCAGGCGACGGGACCACCGTTCCGGGGAGTTACCTCTCAAACAACATCAACTTCGCCTTCGGAATCAACCTGACGCAAAACAGCACCCTGGAACTCAAGGGCCTGCGCGTCCTCCAGCAGAACCTCGAATTCCCCGGTCTGTACTTCGACGTTCGCAACCTCGATACCTCTGCACTGAGTCTCAAATACACCCTCGACGACATGGGACTGTTCGACCGGTTCACCCTCACCACCTGGTACAACAGCACGGCCGGAAGTGGAGATACCCAGGGGGCGGCGAAGCAGTCGTTTGTCCAGCAACTTCTGTTTCAGTCATTCAACCCGCAATTCGCAGCCGGATACCCCATCGCCCAGGCCGCGACAAACCCCAGCGTTGCTCTGTTCCGGGATCTCTCAACCACTCAGTTCGCTGAGCGATCGATCGGGTATCGGGCAGCCATGAGTTGGGGACCGAAAGACGATCCCTGGGTCATCCTCGGGACGGACCTCAAGGTGGACGGGCAGGCACTGGTTGAGAACATCCGGATTCAGCAACTCCAGGGTCCGAATGTCGATACCGGTCTGCCGGTCCAGGCAGGCGCACAGCCAACGTTCACCCAGAACCAGTCGATCCCCCCCTCAAACCTGGTCGACCCCGGGCTGTTCCTCCAGGGTCGAATTCCGGTGACCGACGATCTGACCATCCGTGGCGGCAGCCGGGTAGATTGGGTGCGAACCAGTAGCGACCCGCGGCTGATCACGGGGAATATCAACCTGTTCGGGCCAGTCGCCGCGCCCGGTAGCACAGTCAATCCGTTCCTCGTCGACCCGATTGTCTACTCGTCCAACCCAAATAACACAGCCTTGACCCGGGAGTTCCCACTATTCGCCGGGTTTCTCCAGAGTGAGTATCGTCTCGACGAGCACTTGACTGGCATGGCCGCGGTCGGCCACTCCGAGCGAGCACCGACCCTGACCGAACTGTACGCCTCGGGGCCGTTCATCGGCGTCCTCCAGCAGGGAACCAGCCGGCTCATCGGGGACCCAAACCTGGCCCCAGAGAAACTCACCGAGTTCGACCTGGGATTGCGGCTGGATTACGGCTTCCTTCAGGCCGGGGTGAACGGCTACTATGCCTGGGTGAACAACTACATCACTTACGACGCCAACAAGACCGGAACCGGACTGACGCAGGTTGTGTATACGAACACCAACCTGGCCACCCTGGCTGGCGGAGAGTTGTTCCTCCAGTTGGACCTGACCGCGTGGGTCACTCCGTTTGCGACTCTCAGCTACGTCCAGGGGATCGATCAGACAGCCCGAGACAACCGCCAGTCCTCACTAGCGAGCAGCCGAATCGACAACCCGATCGCAGGCGTCAGGGTGCCGGAGACCGAACCGCTCCCCCAGATGCCGCCACTGGAGAGTCGACTCGGCTTCCGGGTTCACACACCCACCACCTCGCCGTGGTGGCAGGTCGAACTCTCGGCCCGTATGGTCGCCGGTCAGAATAACGTTGCAACAAGTCTCGGCGAGGTGCCGACACCTGGGTTCACAGTGTTCACCGTCCGTGGGTTTGTGAAACTGCGTGATCAGTGGCTCCTCACGGCTGGCGTCGACAACCTGGGTAACAAGACCTACCGTGAACATCTCGACCCAATCGCTGGCAACCTACTCGGGGTGGGACCTCTGTACCGCCCCGGGACGAGTTTCAACTTCGGCATCCAGTGGTCGTACTGAATGCTACCGCAGTCTTAAGCAGCCCGATCGTCACGACCCGCCCTGCCAGTCGCAACCAGTTCCGGCCGCCTGAGTTGTGTCAGCACGTTGGTCGTTCGATCTTCCCCGACGGCGGACCCGTCCCACTTGGCAATTTCGGGCTCATCCAGAATACTGATTGAGATCAGCCATCCGGGACTTAGGAGTTGTCCAGAATCAAAACCGTGAAATCGATGGCACGGGCTTGCAGCCCGTATTGGTCCAGCATGGAACGATGACGGGTG
>PLDW01000097.1 GCA_003136315.1 Gemmataceae bacterium
GCCTTTGCCCTGATACATGAACCCGCAGAGGCGGTCTCATTCCAGGAGTAAGCATCGGTCTAACGGGAGGGCGAGGCTTCTGCCGAGCGTGAGGGTGGTGCGGCTCGGCAGGAGCCTCGCCCTCCCATTTGCATGTCTAACCGTCTTTCCGTAGATGCGACAGCCTCTGCGGGGTTCTGTATCTGTTGGCTCCGCTACGCGGGCTGGCCAATCAGTAGGCGGAACACCTCCGCTGCTCGGGCGGGATCGTCTCTGACCATTCCGGCAAGCCGGTCCAGTTCGGTCCGCCGTTGGTCTTCGGGGGACGGTGCCGCGGGTGCAGGCGGTGTTGCGGGCGGTGGGGCGGCACGTCGGCGACGAAGTAGCAGCAGCGGAACCATTGCGAGTGCGAGCACCACCGCCAGTGCCAGGCTGACGTTCCGGGCAAGGCTGACATACGCCTGGAACCGCTGGAGCCGGACGAGTTCTTCGTCCGGTTCCGCGGGGCCAGGGGCCGCATCCAGGCTGACGTTGCTGACAAACACCTCATCCCGCCCAGTCCGAAATCCGACCGCCTGTTTGATCAGTTGCTGAACATCCTCCGCGGTGATCGCCCGCCTCCCCTCACCCTGAGCCGACAGATCGACCATCGCGGCGACGTTCAATCTGGTAACCGCCCCCATCCCGTCTTCGAGTTCCCGGACCGATCTCGAAATGAGGTAGTCGGTTTGGATCACTTCTTCCGACGAATTCGACCCACCGCCCCCGCGCGCACCTGTGAGTGCTCCGCCTGCTCGAGCCACGTTGCTGGTCGCTCCGGCCACGCCGCCGGCAGACCCTGCTGTATTCTTCGAGGTATTCAATCGCTCGGCCGATGCCACCTTTTCGTCGGGATAAACCGTTTCGCGACGTTCCTTCACCTTCTGGAAGTTGATATCCGCGCTCACCCGGACGATCGCCCGCCCTGCCCCGAGGTGCGGCGAAAGCATCTCCTCAACCTTGGTGGCCAGGTAGGTCTCCAGTTCCCGGCGGTATTCGAGCTGCGGGGTCGGCAAGTTGTCGTGATCCCCCGCGTGCGGGTCAGACAACAGCCGTCCACCGGAATCCACGACCGTCACATTCTCCGGCTTGAGCCCTTCGACGCTCCGGGCAACCAGAGCGACGATCCCAGCCGCAGTTCCCCGGTTCAGGCTCGCTCCGGGTTTCACCTGGATCACCACCCCGGCGGTCGGCGGCCGTTGGTCCCGTAGGAACGGACTCGGATCTGGGCGGGCAATCATCACCCGGGCTTTACTGACCGCCGAAATCTGGGTGATCGATCGACTCAGCTCGGTCTGGAGCGCCCGCTGGTAGTTGACGCTCTGGACGAAGGGAGTGGTCATCAGTGACGTTTCGTCGAACAGCTCGTACCCCTTCCCCCCGCGGGCAGTCAGCCCGGCCGCCCCGACAGCAACCCGCGCGGCAGCATACTTCTCTACTGGGACATCGATAGCCGTCCCGTCGGAGTTGTAGCGGTAAGCAATCGGTGCCCCTTCCAGTGCGGTTTTCATCGCCCCGGCCTCTTCCGGAGAGAGATCGCTGGCCAACCTGCGGTACTCGGCTGCTGGCGAAAGATAGCTGACGGCGAGGAGGGCAACCATGACGCCGACCCCGGCAGCAACCAACCCCACGCGGCGCAGACGGCTGAGCCCCGCCCAGAATTGCCGGAGCTGGGCGAGAAGTCGGCGGATGGCATCCATGCGTACCGATCCTCACTCAAGCTGCGAGCGTCCTGCCCGCTTTGGTCGCTGCACGTTCGCTGGCCGCAAGACAAGCGGCAGAAGAAAGCTGACCTCTCTCTGGGACTTGACCACGCCGGGCCACCACAATCTGTTTAAAGTTTAATGAGTTTAAAGGTTAAAGTTGAAGACATTGCGCCAAGAAACAGGCTCGCGACAAAACCAAGCGTCTTCAACTTTAAACTGTTTAAACCTTAAACTTTAAGCTTAAGAGGGCGGCCCGCCTGTCCCTGACAGGTGGTCATCCTCCATCCTCCACCCCCCCCAGATCATACCTGCATCCGGGCGACCTCCTGGAACGCATCGGAGAGCCGGTTCCGCATTTCCAGGATCGTCCGGAACGAGGTCTCCGCCTGCGCCAGGGCCAGGGTGACGGTGTGGAGATCCTGGGCTTGCCCGGTTGCCAGGTCGGAGATCGCAGCATCAGCAGCGGCATTCGCTTTCTGGTTCGCTCCGAGGAGACTGTTGAACACTCCGGCGAACCCGCCGACCACGGGAGTCCCTCCTTCGGACGTCTGCGGGGGGGCGAGCGGTTGGAGGGCGGACAGATGGTTGATCTGGCCGAGAGCATCGATGGGCATGGGTCACCCCCGAATCAGGCTCAGAGCCTGTTCATTCATTGTGCGGAAAGTCTGGGCTGCCCGCAAGTTCGCCTCGTACGCCCGGGCGGCGGTCAGCAGGTTCACCATCTCGATCGGAAGCTGGACATTCGGCATCAACACGAACCCTTCGCGGTCGGCGTCCGGGTGTCCGGGCATGTAGACGCGGTTCAAGTCGGAGGTATCCTCGACAATCTCGACCGCACGTACCCCCCGGAGGTCCGGAACCCCGCCCACGCGAGCGGCCCCGCCGAGAACCTCGCTGAAGACCACATCCTGCCGCCGAAACGGCCCACCGTTGGCCGACCGGGTGGAGTTGGCGTTCGCGAGGTTGTTCGCAATCACCTCCATCCGGAGTCGCTCGGCCGACATGCCGGACCCACTGATCCCATACCCGGCGAACAGGTCGTTGAACGGCATTCCATACCCTCCACATTACCGCCCGGCGATGGCCGCCCGGAGCGAACCAATGCGACTGGTGACGATCTGGGCCGCCGCCTGGTACAGCAACGCATTCTTGGCCATATCGTTCATCTCCCGGTCGATGTCGACGGTGTTCCCGTCCACCCGTTCCGGTCCGTCGGCAACGACGACCCGGGGCCGTAACTCCGCCGATTCTCCTCGCTTCGATTCGAACGCGCGGGCGAGGTCAGCCTCGAAGGACACCTCCATCCGGCGATAGCCGGGAGTGTTCACGTTTGCCACGTTCTGGGCGATCACCCTGTGTCGCAGGCTAGCTGTGTCGAGGATTTGCGCCAGGAGTTCGAGTCGAAAGCCGGTCGGGTTCATATCGATTTTATCGGCCGTGGATGAGGCAAACTTAACCGGTTGTACCGATTGAAACGAAAATGCCGCTTCCGCAGGTTTGGCGATCTCCGCTCCCAACGACTTGTTGGATTCTCTCGGCTCGGTCAATATCTTCAACTTGGCAGCGAATTCCTCTCCAACCGGTCCGAAACCCGTGACGGTCCCGCAGACCGACCGTCGATGTGTGCTCATTCCGAGGAGGAAGCCGTGTCGGTAATCGAGACGCGGGATCTCCGCAAGACGTATGGTCGGGTCGAGGCCCTCAAGGGGGTATCGATCCGCGTTGAGAAGGGCCAGATTTACGGTCTGCTTGGCCAGAACGGGGCCGGAAAGACCACCCTCATCAAGGTTCTCCTCGGGATTGTCCGGAAGACCGACGGGGAGGCGGAACTACTCGGCCGACCGGCCGGTGCCCCGGACGCCCGCAGACGGGTCGGCTATCTGCCCGAAGACCACCAGTTTCCTGGCTACCACACCGGATATTCGCTGATGGATTTCTACGGAGCCCTGTACGGGGTTCCAGTTGATGAGCGACGTCGCAAGATCCCGGAGACGCTTGAGCTTGTTGGAATCGCCGGCCGGATGAACTCGAAAATCCGGACATATTCAAAAGGCATGAAGCAGCGGCTGGGGATTGCCCAGGCCCTGCTCCACGACCCGGACCTGATCATCCTGGACGAGCCGACCGACGGGGTGGACCCCCTTGGTCGGCGGGAGATTCGGGAACTCATGCAGCGGCTGAAGGAGCGGGGGCACTCCATCTTCCTGAACTCCCACCTCCTCGGTGAGGTCGAACTCATCTGCGATCGGGTGGCGATCCTCCAGCAGGGGGTTCTGGTCCGCGAGGGGACAATCGCCGACCTCACTCAGCAGAAGGGGCGGTACGAAATTGGTGTTGCCCCCGGACAGGCGTTCCCGGCGGATGCGGTGATCAAACTCGGTTATTCGGCCATTCCGGTCCCGGACAAGCCGGAATTGTTCGAGGTCAGCTTGACCGAGGGCCAGACGATCGATCCTGTTATCAAACTTGTGTACGATAAAGGGATGCAGCTACGGCACCTCGTCGAGCGGAAGCAGACTCTGGAAGATGCGTTCCTGGCGACCGTGGAGGGTGCCGAGCCAGGGGTGGACACCCGCCCCCGCCGGCCGCGTGCCGCCCGCCAGGTCGGGGGGAGGGATCGGAAGTGATGCAGTTCTACGCGATCTTAAAAGATTCATTCCGAGAGGCGATCGATGGGTTCGTCATCTATCTGATGATCGGATTGTCGCTCCTGTTGGTCGTAATCCTGGGAAGCATCTCGTACACCCCAGACGCCGCCACCGATGCCCTCCCGAAGGCACTCGGGAGAGAGTTTCGACTGATTTTTCCAGCGCGGGGGGCCAGCTCCGCCCCGACCGGGATGCCCGTTGAGTATCACGCGACCGAGATCGAGGACATCTCAAACGGGGCGAAGTTCGTGCTCAAGGTTGGCCCGTTGAAGCAGGAGGCGGACCTGAAGGATGGAAAGCCGGAGCCCCAGAAGCGAGTCGAAGAGAAGAAAGATGAGCCGGACATGTTCCGGTCCGCCGTGTACGCCTGGCGGGAGCCCGCCGGGGAGAAGATCAAGAACCCGTTCGCCAAGATGGGCGCGCAAGGCAAAGGAGGAGGCCGGACGAAGAACGAACTCGAGATTGTCACCCCCGCCATAGGCGGACCAGCCGACCTCCGGGCGATTACTGACGACGAGATGGCCGCGTTCCTCAAGTACCAGTTCACTACGTTCGTCGGGGTCGATGTCGTCAAGATCACTCGGCGGCCGGGCATCGCTGAGCCGGAGTACAAATTTGATGTCGAGATCACTGGAATCTCTGGAGCCCGCGGGTGGCCTCACTCAGTGTACGTGCTCTTCGGGGCCGTCCCACCGTTCAAGGGCGTTCCCCTCGGCCAGGCTCTGTATTTCATCCAGGATGTCATTGTCAACGGGATCGGGGCTGCGGTCACCCTAATGATCAGCGTTGTGATCACCGCCTTCTTCATCCCCAACCTCCTCCGGAAGGGGAGCGTCGATCTGCTGATCTCAAAGCCGATCAGCCGGGTCGGATTGTTGGTCTACAAATACATTGGCGGGCTCACGTTCATCTTCATCCTGTCCTCGATCTCTATCGGAGGGGTGTGGCTGGTGATGGCTGCGCGATCCGGGAGTTGGAGCCCGGGATTCTTGCTGGTGATCCCGGTCCTGACATTCACGTTCGCGATCCTCTACTCGGTCTCGACCTTGGTCGCGGTCTTCACCCGCAGCGCAATCGCCTCGATCCTGGTCACCCTGGGGTTTATGCTCTGTCTGTACATCTTTGGTCAGGTGAAATCCTTCTTCGACCTGAACAAGATTGCCGCAGTGACAGAACTCCCGGAGTGGTCCTACACGCTCGTGGACAGCCTGAATACGATCCTCCCCCGCTACAAGGATCTGGATAAGCTGACCACCAAAATCGTGGTCGACAACACCATGACCGAAGGGCAGGCCCGGCTGACCGGGATCTTTACGGAGTACCCGTCTTGGGGTGGGGCGGTTGGGGTGTCCCTGGCTTTTATCGCAGTGATGTTGGCCCTCTCCTGTTGGCGATTCATCCGGCGGGACAATTGACGGATCGCCCGGGTTGGTTGATTCGGGTGATCGGGTGTCTAAGATGGGGGAGTCGAATGGAGGTCTCCCCATGCTGACCCGGAAATATTTGTTCCCAGGGGTCATCGAGCTGAACCTCCAGGCCAGCCGGCCGCTTGGGGTCAACATCTACCTGATCGACGGCGGGACCGAGTTCGCGCTCATCGATATCGGTCAAGATGACACCCTCGACGAGGTCATCGAGCTGATCCGCGGGATGGATTTCCCGCTCTCCCAATGCAAGATGATCCTGGCCACCCACGCCGATGCCGACCACGTCCAGGGGCTCGCGAAGGCCCGTTCCCGGCTCAAGACGAAAACTGCGGCTCATCCTCGTGCGGTCGCAGCAATCGAGGCGGGGGATGCTGTCGAGACCTACGCCAGCATCTCGGCACAGAACTTCAACATCCCAATGCCGCCATGCAAAATCGACGTCAAACTCGACGAGGGGGACGAAGTTCGAGTCGGGAACAAAACGGTCCAGGTCTGGCACACCCCGGGGCACACCCCGGGACAGCTCAGTTTCAAGCTCGATAACCTCCTCATCAGCGGCGACAACATTTACCGGGACGGTTGCGTCGGGGTGATCGATGCCCACCACGGATCGAGCATCCCCGAATTTCTGAAATCGCTCACCCGCATTCTCAACGACGACGCCGAATTCCTCCTCCCCAGTCACGGCCCGGTGTTCCGTAACGACCCCGTCATCCTCCAAACCGCGATCGACCGGCTCACGCAGTATCAGTACATGGCCGATTTCGGCACCTGTGCCCTCTCATGGCCCCTCCAGGAGCAGTACGAGAAAGACCTCCTGGCAGGAAAAATGCCGGAATTGTGAGTGGTCGATCGTCCCGACGGTGGCGGTGATGGCGGCAATGACGTAAGCACGTTGACGCAAACGACCCCGGTAGGGGTCGCAGCGATGAGCCGGTGGTCGAGCGCAGCTCCACCACCGGCGGCGCTCCCTGTCACTCCTTACCCATCATCTCCTTCACCAAATTGGCCACCAGTTCCGGCTTCTTTTGGGCCAGAATGTGGTCGATTCGCGTCTGCGGGACGCCGAGTTTCTGCATACACCCGACGGCCGACTCCCACAACTTCTCCCGCTTCTTCACACCCTCCGCCAGATAGAGGTCCGCCACCAACTCGGACAGTCGCTGGAGCGAGATCTGGTCGATATTTTCATAATATCTCTTGATGATTTTCTGCTGGTGCTTGGTGTAGTCTTCCATTCCCATCGGCAGGCTCCTCGGTGGTGGTCGGACGGGTTTAGCAAAGTCGATCCCGCGGTGGGAGTCAATGGGAGTCGGTGATTCGGCCTCGCTCCATCACATCTCCATCGCATCCCGTCCCTCTTCATTCGCTCCCCAATTACGGTCTTGCATCCGTGGGCTTCTTCAAGAATCGCAGAGAACCCGAATTCCTCAATCCCCGTTCGCTGTTACACTAAATCTTTATTCGCCGCCCGTACCCGAACCTGTTCCAGGCCCATGGACCTGTCCCCCTGGCTCATCCTCCGACAGGCATCCGAGGCGGTGGCGAATGGCCGCCCGGACGATGCCCACCGGCTTCTCGCTCCGCTCGTCGATGAGGGGAACCGGAAAGCCCAGAGGGCAGCGCGGGAGGTGGTGAAGGCCTATTGCACCCGGGCAGCCAAGCAACTCGATCAGGACCAGCCCGACGCGGCCTGGTGGGATTTGCTCGCGGCCGAATCGCTCAACACCGGGGAGAAGTGCGTGGCGGAACTCCGCCTCACCCTCACCCGGCTCGGGCTGGTCCAGGCCCGCGGAGCCCTCGAAATTGGCGATCCCGCAGCCGCCACCACCGTGACCTCCCGTCTCCGGGAGCGCGGCGTTCGCCACCCCGACTTGCCTCGGATCGAAGAAGTGGCCCGCGACTGGCTCGCTGCGGCCGGGAAGGCCGACCGGGGGGATTTCCTCCCGGCGATCGATGACCTTCACCGACTCCGGGCCAAACTCCCGTGCCCCCCAACCGGCCTGGAGCGGTATCGGAACGAGATCGCTGCCCGCCACGAGCGGTTCCTGGATGCGGTCGGACGCGCCCAGGAGGCAACTGGCATGCGCCGATGGCGCGACGCCGTGGTCGCGGCCGACGAGGCCCTTTCCGCTGCCCCGGAATATCACGTTGCCCGCAGCCTGCGTACCAAGGCATGGCAGGCCGCTTACCCGGATACGAGCGAGTACCGCTCCCGCCAGCCGACCGCTCCCCCCGCCGCGTCCACTGATGTCGACCCGTTCGCGACGACCCAGGAAGTCGCCGACCGTCCTGCAGAAAGCCCCGCCTCTCCGGGACCGGACCTCACGGCCAGCCATCCCCCCTCCGGCGGAAGCAAGTTGACTGTCCGGTCGCCCCGTCCCGAGGCGAGGGACGAGGGTGGGGGGGCACGAGGGTCGTTCGATACGCAACGGTCGGCGGAGCGGCGAGGGCGATCCGACCGGGCGGAGGGGGGCAACGGGGCCATGCCAGGCTTGCAAGCAACTGAACTCGGTTCCTCCCTGGGCTCCGACCGCTCAGCGCTGCCGAAACGGTTCCTGTTGTGGGTGGACGGGGTCGCCGGGTTTCTCGTCTGCACGGGAACCCGGGTGACATTCGGGCAGGCGGTTCTGGAGGGCGGGCCAGTCGACATCCCACTGTTCGCGGACGTGTCGCGGGTCCATGCCGAACTCACCCGGGACGGGGAGGGGTTCTTGGTCGAGGCCGGGAAGGCAGTCCCGGTGAACGGGAAGGACTTCACCCGGACGGTCCAGGTGAATGGGAAAGAGGTGAGCCGGTCGGTCCTGACAGCGAATGACCGGGTGACGCTGGGCGCAACCTGTCAGTTCGTGTTCCACCGACCGGTCCTGGCGAGTTCGACGGCCAAACTGGAGATCACCAGCGGCCACCGTCTGATGCTCCCGGTGGAGGGGGTGTTGCTGATGGCCAACGAGGTGATCCTGGGACCGGACCCACAGTCGCACATCGTGGTGAGGGATGCCCCGGGTCGAATCCTGTTGTACCGGTCGAAGGACGGGCTGAGTGTCCGCTTCCAGGGCGGGAAGTTCCTGGTCAATGACCAGCCCTTCGTCGAGCGTGCCCTGCTCCCGCTCCCCGGAAGCTTCGAGGCCGGGTCGCTCACGTTCACGGTGGAGGCAGTCGGCCCGCGGGCGTAGTGATCGTGCTTCACACTCAGGAACTTCGTTTTGCGCGACCCCAAGGGGGTTGGCAAGTTTTCCGGAAGCGTGATGGGTATTCAGCCTGAAAGGGTGAAAACCTACCAACCGGTATTCCAGCCTGAAAGAACAACCAGGGCTCATACCCTGGGCGAAACACAAAACACAAAACACAAAACACAAAACACAAAACACTATTTCCACTTAATGTTGCAACCGATGCTCGGCCACTGCTGGCCTTCGACTGCGCGCCCCGCCAGCACCGCGTCCAGGGCGGCACGCAGGTCGGAGCCGTCGTTTGGCTTCCCGTTCCCGGGCCGACTCGCATCCATCTGGCCCCGGTAAGCCAGTTTTCGGTCTCGGTCGAATACGAAGAAATCCGGCGTACACGCGGCCCGGTACGCCCGTGCGATGTCCTGCGACTCGTCGTACAGGTACGGGAAGGTGTACCCCGCCGATGCCTTCTCCTCCTTCATCTTCGCGGGGCTGTCGTCCGGGTGCGTGGTCACATCATTGCTGCTGATTCCGACCACCGCCACCCCCTTCGCCTGGTATTCCGTCGACAGGCGAGCGAAGGACGCGCGAACATGCTTCACGAATGGGCAGTGGTTACAAATGAACGCGACGAGGATTGCCGGGGCCGTGGCGAAATCGGCCAGCGACACGATCCGGCCATCTGTGTCCGGCAGTCGAAAGTCGGGGGCCGGCATCCCCAGCGGGGCCATTGTCGAGGGAGTCAGAGCCATTGGGATTCTCCGGTGATGGTCCTAAGGCTCGCTTGTAGGTCGGGTCGAGGCATGGGGAGTCCCGACGGAGCCAACGACGCAAAATGCCCGTCTTGGGATTGATTTATGGATTGGGCGTAACCGGTCAGGCTCGGAGTTTTGGGGGAATCGCATGTTCACCTGGAATCGCCTGGGTTCCCAGGGCTTCCGCCCAGTGCCAAGAACGGCCGCCGCTTCGCGGCTCAAAACCCGGATCTGTGCGGCCGTAGGCCGCTTGTCCTTGAGGACTCGTCCAGGAACTCCACCGGGATTTGGCATGCGATCCGAATCTTCGCCCTGAAAGACCGTTTCCTCCAACCTGGGCCGCAGGCCGGGCCATCGGTTACGGCTTGAGGAGGTGGAACCGAGCGGGATCACGATACGACACTCTGACAAGTCTATTCTGTTACATTTTCTGCGTTGCCCCGCTTGGGCAATACTTGGACACTCTGACAAGTCTATTCTGTTGCACTTTCTGCGTTGCCCCGCTTCCGGAATACTTGAACATTCTGCCAAATCTATTATGTGNNACGATTCTCGGGGATGTTCCAAACGGGACGAGTTCCAGGCGTCTTGGGTGGGAATCGTCACAACTAGCTCCTGTTTTTACTCAAGGAAGCGGTTTCCAAGCATTCTGTGAGGGGGACTGGCGGAAATGACCAACCACGCTTGTGGGTGCCACGGGCGGCTGGTCCGCCCGTGAAGGCGTCCCACGGGCNNGCCGCCCGTGGCACCCAAGCCCGCTGGTCGATTTTTCCTGCCTGATACCGATTTGGCCTCGGCCTGCGGCCAGATGCCGAATCCCTCACTCACTTCTGCGGGATGTCATCGGGAACGATCATTCAGGTAACCATATCGGAGGCAGTTGCCTGCCACAGAAGGAATCGGTTGATGGTGCACTCGGCCCTCTTGGGGCCGTTGTTGCCGGACCAATCCTCCACCTGATGACTAGGCCATTTCCGCTCCCCAGTCCCAAACCCTGGAGACCCAGAAGACTCCAAAACACGGTACTGCTCCTGGACAGATCCTGAGCCCCGGATGGGGCGTTCGTTCTTTGCCCTGGGCACTCCCGGACCGACCATTCAAGTCCGATTCTTTTCCCCTTCCCCCGCCCGCGACCCTGTGGCTATCATCCCCGGCCGCATCATTCGCTGCTGCACGAGACCGGTCCGAATGGAGTTCGACATGTGGGGTTGGTTCCGCACTCGGGTCGCAGACCACACCCTCCTGTTGGCGGTCATTGCCGGGCTCACTCTCCCGAATCTGGGTGGGCCGAGTCTGTGGGATGTCGACGAGGGGGTGAACGCAGAGGCCGCCCGGGAGATGCAGGAAGCCGGAACCTGGGTGATCCCCACGTTCAACTTTGAACTCCGCACAGCCAAACCCGTGATGATTTACTGGCTCCAACGGATGAGTTACGCGGCGTTTGGCGTAACCAATGAGTGGACGGCCCGGTTCCCGTCGGTGCTGGCTGGGTGGCTGACCGTCCTGCTCACCTACGAACTTGCCCGCCGACAGTTTGGCCGACCGACCGGGCTGCTCGCCGGGATCGTACTCGCCAGTGCGGCGGAGTTCTGCGCGCTGGCCCACGCCGCGACCCCGGACGCCACCCTCCTCCTGTTCACGGTCCTGACCTATTTCGTATTCTGGGTCGGACACGAAAACGGGGGCCGCGGGTGGTGGATTCCGACGGCTGTCGCGTGTGGGCTGGCAGTGCTCACCAAAGGCCCGGTCGGGGTGGCACTGCCGGGGTTGGTCGTCGTCCTCTACTTTGCCTGGAACCGGGAACTCCGCCGTCTCCTCGACTGGCGACTGGGAGCGGGGTTGTTGGCCGGAGCGTTGGTCGCAGGACCGTGGTATGCGCTGGTGGCGTCGGAAACGCGCGGAGCCTGGGTGAAGGATTTCTTCCTGAACGAGAACGTGAACCGGGCTTTGACCCCGATGGAAAACCACCGCGGACCGATCTTTTACCACGCCAGCGCCCTCCTGGCCCTGTTCGCCCCCTGGAGCGTGTTCATCGGGGGGGTGCTGTGGTACGGCGTGAAAGCCTGCCGCCGGTCGACCCCCGTTCTGGATTCCGGAAACCACCAGGAGGAGCCGTTTTCTCACAAGAGCGACGCGGTCGCGACCGCTGAGCCACTCCACCCTCTCCCAAATGGGCTTGTCGATCCCCACCCCTACCGGTTTCTGCTCTGCTGGTTCAGCGCGTATCTCGTGTTCTTCTCTATCGTTTCGACGAAACTCCCAAACTACATCCTGCCACTCTATCCCGCGCTGGCGATCCTGACCGCCCGGTTTCTGGTCCGCTGGCGGGAGGGGGAACTCCAGATGCCACGGTGGCTGATGCAGGGCGCGATTGGCGGCATGTTCGTCATTGCGGTGGTGGTCGGGGTGGGGTTGCTGGTCGCGGGCGGGGTGATTGGTGGCTTGCCGGCAAAGGCCCGGGTGTTTCCGGGGGTGGAACGGTGGGCCGTGCTGGGAGTGATCCCCCTCATCGGAGCTGGCTTGATGGCGTGGCGTCTACGGGCCGGGTCTCGATCTGGAGTTGTGACCGTAATGGCTGCAACGGCAGTTGTTTTCGTCGGTCTCCTGGCTGCATTCCCGCCAGGTGAGTGGGATCGATACAAGGCCCCGCGGGAGCTGGTGCGTCAGACGGGGGTAGACAACCCCGGTCGGGACGTCCGACTCGCTGGGTTCGACTGGTTCCAGCCGAGTGTGGTGTTCTACGCCCGGCGAGAAGTGGTGAAGTTGTCGAGTCCGGACAAGGCAGCCGAGTTCCTGGCCGTGCCGACCGAGGGTTACCTGTTCGTGCCGGAACCCACCTGGCGAAAGTGGATTCAGGACAAAGTCGCAGTTCCGTACCACGAAGCGGGCCGACACTTCGACTTCTACCGCAACTGTGATGTCCTGGTCATCGCGAACGGGGCAGGCCGGTAGGGAGATGGCGCAGGATAACTTGCCGAGATCGTGTGGAACTCGGCTTGAACCGCTGCCCGGACTTATGCACTTCGGGAAGTAAGACTGGGCTATATCCTTGTCGAGGGAATCGCTGCCGGTGCTGGGAAAATTCCTGATTGGTCAGGGTGGCTTCATGCCCACTCAAAGCAGTGNNGCATGAATACAGCAGTACTGTGCCGGTTCCACTATAACGGATTCGGGACGTTATCCTGAGCCATATCCCAAGGGTGTTATCTCTGGGGAGGGTGCGCAAAGTGGGTCATGTGGGAGCCCGCGCGTTCACATCCGCGGCCTCACAAAGTGGGGGATAAGCCCCACCCTTCCTGATAGAACATGAACCGTCTGAACTCAAGGTCATGTCACGACTTAAGCGATACTTTTCTAGATGGAGTCAGGGTCCGATTCCGGCGATTCCGGCGACAACCAAGGTGGGCTGGGGCGATTCTGTAATGGTGGACTTCCGTCGCTAACTTCTGTGTGATATTGGTTGGCTGGGTCTTTCGCGGTTTTCGGGTAATCCCTCGCGCAAGGATCCTTTCCCCAGGCGTTCCAGGTCGGTCAGAGGCGGAGTGAAGCCAAGCCAAGCCCGCTCCGCCGAGACCTCTCACACTGTGGAGTGCAAGTTATGAAACTCGGTCTGTTCGGTCTGGCGACGGCCGCAGCCATCACCATCTGCGGCGGGACAGTGTCGGCTCAGCAGGTCGTCTATCCCGCTCCCGCTCCGGTCGTCTATCCCGCTCCCGCTCCGGTGGCCTATCCCGCCTACCCTGCCCCCGTTGCAGGTCTCACCATCGGCGGGGCGATTCGTGGCCCCGGCGGCGTGGTGATCGGCGGGACCTACTCGACGGCCCCGGCGGTTCCGGTCGCTCCCGTAGCACCGGTGGTTGCGCCCGCCCCGGTCGTCGGAGTGAGTGTCGGTGTGCCGCTGGTCCGGTATGGCTACTACCCATACTACGGCCGGCCTTACCCCTACTACTACCACCGCCGTTGATCGATCGGATGGGATGAACGCAGACGATGACTGGATCATTTCCAGATCGCGTCGTCAAACGGTTGGGAGGAACGGGCGGNNCCGCCCGTTCCTCCCAACCGTTTATTGTTTGAGGACCACTGAGAACCCCCAACGGTCCACAGCTCACCGAGTTCCCTACACGTCAAACTGTTCCACCGCGGTAGGAAGCATAAAATGCCCATCTCGCCCGGCCGTGTGCTGCCAGGTGGTGTGACCGCGAGTGTGAAGGGGCTCAATGGCCGACAACTCTCCTCCCCGCGATATCGGATGGCCTGCCGAACGCTCGCCTGCCTCGGATATCACTCCACCCGCTAAACCACCGGTCGCTGGCACCTCTGCCCTGGGATCGACCGGAAGCCTCACCTCCCGCACGTTTCTGGGTCTGCTGGTGGCGCAGTTCTTCGCCGCCTTCAACGACCAGGCGATCCATGTCTCGGCGATGTATTTCGCGATGAACACCCAGACTCTCACCGAGCGGGCCGCGATCACGCTCATGCCGATCCTCTTCTATGCCCCCTGGGCCTTGTTCTGCACCGTTGCGGGCTACTTCGCCGACCGCTTCAGCAAACGGGATTCGCTCGTCGTCTGGAAAGTTGCCGAGGTGGGAATCACCGGACTCGCCCTCCTCGGATTCTGGCTCGGATCGCACGACTACTGGATCGGCCCGAGGCTGGTTCTGGCGACTGTCTTTTTGATGGGCACTCACTCGGCATTCTTTGTCCCGGCGAAATATGGAGTGATGCCGGAGATCCTCTCAGCAGACCAGCTCTCAAGAGGAAACGGAATCCTGGAGTCGTTGTCGTTTTTGGCGGTCATCCTCGGGGCGGTCAGCGGCGGGGTACTATCGTACTATTACCTGCGAGACGAGGTCGTGATCGGGCAGGTTCTGTTCGGGCTGGCAGTGCTCGGGGCCATCGCCAGCTTGTTGATCCGCAGAATGCCGGCAGCCGACCCAGGCCGGCACTTCCCACGGTATGTCTATGGTCCACTGATTGCAAACATAAAGACATTAATTGGAACAAAAGCTCTGCGGACAGCTCTGATCGGAATCGCTTTCTTTACATTTGTCGTGGCGTTTATGCGGGCATCGGTCTACATGCTCGGGGAGTCTCAGAATCCGCGCTGGGATGAGTTGAAAACGAGCGTGGTGGTCGGCTGCGTGGCTCTGGGGATCGGGCTGGGCAGCCCGCTCGCCGGATGGCTGAGCGGGCGACGGATCGAACTGCGACTGGTGACTGTCGGGGCAGCCGGGATGATTGTTGCGTGCCTGGCCGCGGGATATTTCGCCGACTATGTTCCGGGGCTGGTGGTGTGCATCGCACTGATCGGGTTCTTCACCGGGTTCTACATCGTTCCCCTGTTCACCCTGCTCCAGCACAAGGCTCCCAAGACGAGCAAAGGGGAGATGATCGCCACGAGCAACTTCGTGAACGTGACCGGAGCGATTCTGGCGTCGCTCTTGTTCTTCGGAGTCGTCTTCCTCACCCGTATCACGGGCCTGACGCCTGAGGTCACAGACCGGCCCGAGGTGGCGACCGGCACGCTGATGAAACTCGAGCTGTTCCGCGGTCGACCGGTGTATTTCGAGGTGGAGCAAGAACCAGGCCAGGGAACACCGGGGTTACGGATATTCGGCGATCGACCACCCGACCCACCGCGGCGGATGACGTTGGCAGGGATGGCCCGGCGGGTGTTTGGCCCTCCGCGACCACGTCCGGTTCCGGGCGAACCGCCCCCGCCCCGCCTGCCAGATCCGGGAATGTACACAATCGTGGATGTGAGCAAAGAGGCCAAGGAAGGGACCAAGGTGATCGTGACTCGATACGACCTGGCGGACATTACCCATTACGATATTCGCCCCGTGGGAAGCCCACTGGATCCGGATTACGACCAGCGAGGGTTGCCGCAATACCTCTTCATCGGGGCGGCCGTGATGACATTCTTCATCCTGCTCGTTCTCTGGCGACCGATCCGCCAGTTGCGTCAAGGTGAAGTATGACTGATCCGACCCGTATCCCGTCCAAGTCGTAATGGCGGAGTCAGAGGAGACGACACTGGTTGGAAACTCGTGATCACAGAACGACCCCTCCGGGGTAAGAACACAGAAGCCAGCCACTGTTCCGAAGCGACATGCCTGCATTCGCTCCTCGGGGATTCCATTTTTCGCCGATCACCTAGAATCCCGCTATGGATTCGGATTCGGTCGTCGGCTGCCTGCTCGGTCTGGCGGTTGCGGATGCACTCGGACTGCCCCGAGAGGGGCTGTCTCGCCGTCGGGGCCAACGACTTTTCCCGAAGCTCGACCGGCACCAGTTCGTTTGTCGCCGGGGGGTGTTCTCCGACGACACGGAGCACGCCTGCCTGACTGCCCAGGCTCTTCTCACCTCCGGCGGCGACTCTGCGACATTCCAACACCACCTTGCTCGCCGACTGCGATGGTGGTTCCTGTGCCTCCCCGCGGGGATCGGGCGTGCCACCTTGCGCGCCTGTATCCGGCTCTGGTTGGGCTTCGGACCGAAGCGGAGTGGGGTTCGCTCGGCGGGAAACGGGCCGGCAATGCGGGCTCCGGTGCTTGGCGTGTGTCTCGGGTCAGACCTCCCGCAACTGGGTGAGTTCCTGCGAGGCTCAACCCGTTTGACGCACACCGACCCGAAGGCGGAATACGGTGCGTTTGCGGTGGCATGGGCCGCGTATCGCTCGTCCGCGGGCCGGGGCGGTCCGCCTCCGGAGGCGCGGGGATTCGTTGAGGAGTTGCGCCGAATCCTGAAAGGCGATCGACACTCGGCCGCCTTGTTCGAGCGGCTCGATCCAGTGGTGTTGAGTCTCGAGACTGGCCAGACGACCGAGGCGTTCGCCGACTCGCTCGGCCTCGATCAAGGGGTATCCGGTTACATCTACCACACTGTCCCGGTCGCCATTCACGCCTGGCTTCGCCATCCCGACGACTACCGGGAGGCAGTCCAGGCCGCGATCCGCTGTGGGGGCGACACCGACACTGTTGCGGCGGTGACCGGTGCCCTGGTCGGAGCGCGGGTTGGCAAGGCGGGAATTCCAGCGGAGTGGATCCGCGATGTGATCGACTGGCCAAGGTCGGCCCGGTGGGTGGAGGGGCTGGCGCGACGGGTCGCGGAAGGCAAGTGGCGGCAAGGCCGACAACCGGCCTACCCGCTGGCGGTGTGGGCCTTGCCTCTTCGGAATGCGCTCTTTTTCCTCTGGGTCTTGAAACACGTCTTTCGCCGGCTGCTGCCACCCTACTGACGCAGGTTTTCCACCCCAACGGGGCATGACTTTGGCAAGGAAATTGAGGCGAGTCGGAGATGGGAGACAATTGGTCTATTGCTTTCGAGCCTTATCCACTGGCTTGCCAAAGTGGAATAAGGCACGGTTCAGTGAGTGGGTGCGAGGAGTGACACTGTCATTGGCGAACCGGCGACGTCAGTCGCCGGGTGAGCAGATACCTACCCGGCAACTGACGTTGCCGGTCCGCCAGTTGCCACCTCCCTTTGAACTTGGCCTGGAATCAGGGAGACGGCGGGAAATGACCGACCACGCTTGTGGGTGCCACGGGCGGCTAGTCCGCCCGTGAAGGCGTCACACGGGCGGGCAAGCCGCCCGTGGCACCCCCCATGATCGTGGTCGGTCATTTCCTCGCGTCTGCCTGAGAGAAAATCTCCCCGCTTCCC
>PLDW01000501.1 GCA_003136315.1 Gemmataceae bacterium
GAGGACTCAACCCCGGCCACACTTCTGCAAATTGCCTGGTATTTGGCGCAGTGGCGGGATCACACCCGATTGGCTCATATCACGCAACCATCTGCTCGCGGAGTTTGGTCAGTGCCTCGACCTCGATCTGCCGGACCCGCTCCCGGGTGTACCCGACCTGCTCCCCGATTTGCTGGAGGGTGGCCGGTGCGAACCCGTCCAGCCCAAACCGCATCCGCACCACCGCCGCTTCCTTGTCCCCGAGCCGGCTGAGCGATCCGACGGCTTTCGTCACTTCCTCGGCCAGGGCCAACTCCTCCCCCGGGGCCAGGAGCCTTCCGTCTGCAAGCCGGTCCATACCCCCCATCCCCTCCTCGGCCTCTTCACGAGAGGCCCGGGAGATATGCACGGCGATCGCCTTCCGGACGACACGCAGCTTCCGTTCATCGAGCCCCAGTCGGGCGGCCACCTCGTTCTCGGCTGGCTGCCGGCCGAGTTCCCGCTGGAGAACGGCAGTCGCCTTCCGCCACCGGCTGAGGAGGGTCGTCGTGTATTGGGGCAAGCGGACGGCCGACCCATCCCGACAGAGAGCCCTGCGGATCGACTGCTTGATCCAGAACGAGGAGTAGGTTGAGAATCGGGTTCCAGCCTCCGGGTCGAACCCTTCCGCGGCCCGGACCAACCCCAGGTTCCCTTCGGCGATGAGGTCTTCCAGTGCTAGCCCCTTACCGGCGTATCGGCGGGCGATGCAGACCACCAGCCGGAGATTCGCGCGAACCAGACGATCCCGGGCCTCCACATCCCCGCTCAGAACTCGGGCGGCCAGATCTTGCTCCTCTTCGTGGGTGAGCAAGGCGGTCGCCTCGATCTCGATCAGGTAGGTCTCGAACGGGGTCGAGGTCCGGTTGGCGCGTGCAGTCTTCAAGTGCGTCCTTTCAGGCAATGAGCCACCCGCCGGGCCTGTCATGGCCGGTTGCGGGCAAGGGGGTAAAGGGATGCTAACGCGATTCAGGCAGGGCGAGAATCGGTGTGACGACGGGTAACTTGGGACGGGAATTCCGACCGGTCAACCGAAATCCTCAATTCCCGCAATACTGTCCCATCCTGCGAATGAATCTTTGATGCCTGACCGTAACAAATGCGACGTGACCTGATACATGAGCCCGGTAAGGATATGGCCCAGGATAACTTCCCGAAGTGGGCACCTCCTGGCGGGGTTTCGGGCCGAGTTCGACCCGATATCGGGAAGTTATCCTGGGCCATATCCTAAGGTTGTCCCATATGGGGTCGGAGTCGGTGAAAGTNNTGTCTGGTCCACCGATGCCAATCGACTCTGCCAGACGCTTGCCGAGTGGGTCTGCATTCAAGAACCGAGCTTCCGGTGGTAAATTGGGGGAAATGGGCAGTTAAGCCATTGTGGGCAATCCTTGGAATCGGTATATTGCGGGAAATATTCTATTCTTACCAAGGCTGCCGTAATGTTCCGCTTACTGCCTCTGTTTGTGATTGCCCTTCTCCTCACCGTTGCTGGGTGTAGCCAACCGGCGGGTGAAGACTCGCTGGTTGTCGTCACCCGCCAGTATGCGGAGAAGCAGCGAGAGCTCGAACGCCTCGGCAACCAATTGTACCAACTCCGGAGCTACACTCCGCAGTTGAATCAACTACCGGATCAGCTCAAACGGGTCCCTGACATGGCCACTGTGGCCGCGGAGGCCTCCCATCATAAGACCGCATTCACGAGGTTTCAAAACAGAGTTTTGGCCATACGACCACAGGTTCGTCCAACTGATATAATATTTCAGCCAAAGATAACTCAAACCGTTCCGGCACCTCAATCACCGCCCCCTCAAACCGCTCCGACACCTCAATCACCGCCCCCTCAACCTATCGTTGTACTTCCACCATCGTTCACTCAAATGAGCCAGGGGTCTCAATCACAGGCTGCGCCCAGCAACCTATTCCTCCCGGATTTACAAATCGAGGCTGGGAACCTACTGAGCCAGGCAATGCCACAGATCGATGCATTCCTGGACAATGCGACGTGGCCATTACAGAATGTGGAAAGCCGGTTGCAATCCCTGACTGAGTCGAGCGAGATAGCATACATCGCCACCTTAAGCCCAAACGCTGGCACGAGATCCGTACCCCTCTACACGCAAAGCTCGGGGGGGGCATACCCGAGTTCGTTCGGTGTACCAGGCCGATCAAGTTTTGGCCGGGCCAGACCGTACTTCACCAAGGTGATTGACATCCTGAACAAGGTTAACACTGCCTCTGTACCAGGGGATCTACCGAGTCGTGAGCAGTGGGATATTGCGGCCGCCGAATTCGATGAGTTCCCCAAACGCGTAGAAGCCAACTTGAATCAGGCAAAAGTCCTGAGCGCCATTACTATAACAAAACAATTATTGGATAATCACATCTAAGAAGTTTCAAAGAGTATCACCGATGGAGAAACCGAACTGAAACGCATCGAGACCCTCCTCCAGGCGAAACAGAACGAGTACAGCCAGGCGGTCATCAACACCCGGCTGGTGTACGCAGTCTACGGGATGCTCGCGATCATTCTCCTCTCGTTCATCTTCCTCCTCGTCAACCGGTCCGCAGACATCATGCGTCTGTTGATCAAGGAACGGCTCGTGATCGAGGTTTTGTCGATGGGGTTCCTGCTCCTGACGGTGATCATCCTCGGAACCGGTAAGTTGATCAAGGAAGAGGGCCTCGCTGCCTTGCTCGGCACCATCGCTGGGTACATCTTCGGGCAGAAAGCTGCGCACCTCGCGGCCCAGCGAAGAACCTCCCGCATCTCGGCCGCCAATTTCACGGCAAATCCAAAATCCGGTTCGGCCCCGCTCACTGTGAGCTTCGCCGACTCAAGCCAGAACAATCCAACAGCCTGGAAATGGGACTTTGGCGATGGGCAGACCTCGAATGAGCAGAACGTCGAGCATACCTATGAAAAGCCTGGACGGTACAGGGTCGTCCTGACTGCGACCGACACCAAAGGGCGCGATTCAACAAAAACAGACTCCATCACTGTAACCGAACACAAGAAAGAATCGGTCCCGGATCTCAAGGACAAGGACAAGGACAAAGACAAAGACAAAGACAAAGACAAAGACAAGGACAAGGACGAATCTCTTCCTGTCGCCCCGGCACCCACGGCTATCGCATGATGAACTTCGTGGAAAATAGGGAGATCGTCGTACCTCCAGGCGATGTCATTCCCACCGACTCGGACGGTCAGCTATCATGAAACAGGTGTGCGCTCGCGAAGGACGGTCGTGATGGATCCGACCTCCGAACCCGTCCCCACGCCCAGCCGAACCTGGTGAGAGGAATCGAGGATGTCTCCCCGCTGTATGTTAATGCTGTTCCTCCTGTTCGCCATTCCTTTCGTGGGGCTCATCCTCTCCGAAAGTGGGGCCATTGCCCGCGCTGACCCCCCCGCCAAACCCGAAGACTTCGTCCGGGTCCAGAAGGGCACCTTGCCGATTATCGTCTCCGCCCCGCATGGCGGTCGGAAGGTCGTACCCGGAGTCCCCGAGAGGTTGGGGATCGGAGTCAAACTGTTCGCCACCGTTCGCGACACCAACACGGATGTGCTCGCCGAGCGGTTTGTCGCCGATTTGGAGAAACAACTTGGCGGCAAGGTGTGGGTCGTCATCGCCCGCTTCGACCGAAAATACCTGGACGTGAACCGCCCCCGTGACGGAGCCTACGAATCCGAGAACGCCAAACCGTATTACGATGCGTACCACAATCCACTCATCGCTGCTTGCAAGGCGGTGAAGGAGACCCACGGTGCAGGGCTACTGCTCGACATTCACGGGCAAGGGGAGTTCATGGACTCGATCTGCCGCGGAACCCAGAACGGCAAGACGGTCAAGCTCCTGAAGGAGCGGTACGGGTGGACCGCGGTGACCGGCCGAAACAGCGTGCTGGGCCAGTTGGAACGGGTCGGATACAAAGTTCTCCCGAAATGTTCTGCCGCGGAAGAGGTCAAGGAGGAATCGCGTTTCACGGGGGGTCACATGGTCGGCACCTACGGCAGCCACACCGCGTATGCGATCGATGCCATCCAACTGGAATTCGGAAGCAACTACCGGGAACGGGACATCTACCCGAAGACCGCCCACGACCTGGCCGACGCCGTTGCCGCGTTCCACGACGAATACCTGAAGAAGTAGCCGGCGGGGCAGACACAACCGACCCCGACACGGACGATACAATACCCACCCGGCGGCCGACCGCCGGGTCTTCTGCTTGACGAGGGTACACGGGTGAGCACGAACAGTAACCGCGTCCCGGTGACGGTCCTGACGGGATTCCTCGGGGCGGGCAAGACCACCCTCCTGAACCACATCCTGACCGCGAACCACGGGAAGCGGGTGGCGGTCATTGAGAATGAGTTTGGGGAAGTCGGGGTCGATCAGGAACTCGTCATTCAGTCCGAAGAAGAAATCTTCGAGATGAACAACGGGTGCATCTGCTGCACCGTCCGCGGCGACCTGATCCGCATCCTCGGCAACCTGATGAAGCGGCGGGACCGGTTCGACTACATCCTGGTCGAAACCACGGGGATGGCCGACCCCGGACCAGTTGCCCAGACCTTCTTCATGGACGACGAGATCCAGCGAGCCACCCGCCTGGATGGGATCGTCACCGTGGTGGATGCCAGGCACGTCCACCAGCACTGGGACAGCCACGAGGTACAAGAGCAAGTTGGCTTCGCAGATGTGATTCTGCTCAACAAGCTCGACCTTGTCGCCACCGACGAGGTGGACGAGCTGGAAGGCCGCATCCGCCAGATGAACCCGACCGCCCGGATTCACCGGACCACCAACGCGGTGGTCGACATGGACAAAATCCTGAACGTGGGCGGATTCAGTCTCGATCGCGCCTTGGAGGTCGATCCGACATTCCTCGAACCGGAATACCCGTTCGTGTGGGGCGGGGTCTACCCGCTTGGGGTCGGATCGCACGAACTGGTGATCCCGGACCGAACCAAGAACGCGATCCCGGTGGCAGTCGTCCCGGCCCCGTCCGCCGATGAGGTCGGACTGAAAGCGGCCGCCGCGGCGGGTGTCGTCGCGTTTTCGGGCGAGGAGCGGGCCGTCTCCCCGGACGACACCCTCTCACCGGCATCGGACCCATACCGGCTAGAACTCCCGCCGGGAGAGGTGCGGTTCACGTTGGAGATCGCTGCGCCTGGGCCCTACGCTCTTCTTTCGGGGTCAAACCTTGGGAAGATCGGGGCTGAAATCCGGACCGCTGGTGTGACCATCCCCGCAGCCACCACCCGGGGATTCCACCACAGTCACACGCACTCGGATGTGAACGCAGTAGCCATTACCCTCGCTGGCGACCTCGACGAGAAGCGGCTGAACGCCTGGCTGGGCGAACTCCTTCAGACGAAGGGTCCGGACATCTACCGCATGAAGGGTATCCTCAGCATCAGGGGCAACTCGAAGCGGTTCGTGTTTCAGGGCGTCCACATGCTCTTCGACGGCCAGCCGGGTAAACCGTGGGGAACCGAGCGACGGACGAACAAACTCGTGTTCATCGGCCGCAAGCTCGATCGGGCGGACCTCGAAGCCGGGTTCCGACGATGTGTTTATTAGTGTTTAGTGTTTAGTGTTTAGTGTTTAGTGTTTAGTGTTTAGTGTTTAGTGTTCAGTGTTTATGAAATTGGCTCATAAGTTGGTGGGTGGTTCATCGTGGTTTTCGCCCCGAAGGGTCGGCNNGGACAATAGTGGTCATGATCGGTGATCACCCGGAACGCATGAAAATTGAGAGCCCACCTTAATTATTTCGCGCCCGCTCTCAATTTATACCCTTGGGACCGCTATTTTCATAGCAGAAGAGGGTCAGCTTTTTCTGCCGCTCGCCTAAACACTAAACACCAATGAAAAATGCACAAAGAATTAATTAACAATTTTGAAGACGTCTTTGTGATCCGAGGCTTTCTGTCGCCAGGCGAGTGCGAACACCACATCGCAACGACCGAGGCAGCCGGATACGGGGACGCACCGATCAGCACTCTGGCCGGTCCGGTCATCAACAAGGGGATGCGAAACAACGATCGGGTGATGATCGATAACCCCGCTCTCGCAGCAACCCTGTGGGACCGATTGCATCCGTTCTTACCGGCGAGGCGTGGGACGAGGTGGGACGCAGCCGGACTGAACGAGCGATTCCGGTTCTATCGATACGATCCCGGTCAGCAATTCGACTGGCATTTCGACGGGGCGTTCGAGCGATCCCCGAAAGAGGTGAGCGCGTTTACGTTCATGGTCTACCTGAATGACGGGTTCGGCGGCGGAGCCACGGACTTCGATTTCCCGCTCATGACTGGAGTCTCGAACGACACCTGGCAATCGTCGGTCATCCCGGAAGCCGGGATGGCCCTGGTGTTCATCCACCGCATCCTGCACCGGGGGGCACCCGTGACGAGTGGGCGGAAGTACGTACTTCGGTCCGATGTCATGTACCGCTGGGGTGAGGCGACAGCCCGATAGCAGTCGTTGGCCGGGCCGATACCCCTCTGGGCGGCGGCTAATATGATAATTCGTATAGGCGCATCGACTCCCCTGTCTCACCCGCCCGGTCCCGATCCCGGAGCGGTCCGTGTAATGACCCAGGCGTCTGCCGGTATCACTCGTTGGGACCGACCCGCATGGCCGAACCGCCCCTCACCCGCGTAACCTTACTGGCCCGCATCCGCGACGGCCGGGACGGGGATGCGTGGCAGGAGTTTGTCCAGATCTATGGGCCGGTCGTCTATCGGTTCGCCCGCAACCGGGGGCTTCAGGATGCCGACGCTGCGGATCTGATGCAAGACGTTCTCCGAAGCGTTGCCCGCAATGCACCCCGGATGGAGTATGACCCCGCCCGGGGGACGTTCCGGGGGTGGCTGTATACGGTCACCCGGAACAAAATTTACAATTTCCTGAACGGCCAGCGGCACCGGCCACGCGGGACGGGAGATTCTGACGCTCACGAGCGGCTCGATGCGACCCCAGCCCGGGAGGAAGATGGCCCAGACGCCGACTGGGAGCGCGAGTACCAGCGGCGACTCACTGCCCGAGCCATGGAACGTGTGCAAGAGGAGTTCCAACCGGCCACCTGGCAGGCATTTTGGCAGACCGCTGTCGATGGCCGACCCGCCGCCGAGGTCGGGGCCGGGTTGAAAATGACCCCTGGAGCGGTGTATGTGGCCAAGAGCCGGGTTCTCGCCCGACTCCGCGACGAAGTCAAGAAAATGATGGATGAGGAAGAGGCACAGTAGCGGTTCGTGTGGAGTGGCTAGTGTTTCGGTCTCTGGGTAGGGCTTTGCCCAACCTCCTCCACCTCCTTCAATCCCTATGTATGGGAGACGGCTGGAAATGACCGACCACGTTTGTGGGTGCCACGGGCGGCTTGTCCGCCCGTGCAACGCCTTCACGGGCGGACAAGCCGCCCGTGGCACCCACACTTGTGGGACGTCTTCACGGGCGGACAAGCCGCCCGTGGCACCCTCAGCGTGGTCGGTCAGTTCCGGACGTCTCCCTTACGTTCCGAGTTCCGCGTTCCGAGTTCCGCGCTCTTGAGAGGCCACTCGTCTCCCGATAGAACCCCGGCCGGGATTTCGCCGGTCCAGAAGTATGCTTCGGCCGTGTCCCGCCCGACGACAGCGAGCGGAAACCGAGCCCAGAGTCCCTCGCTCGTCTCGAAGTCGTCCAGTTCGAGCAGACCACGCTGGCTCACGGCCCAGAGTTCGCCCTTCACCGCGACCCCGTTCACGTCGTCGCGGATCAATCCGCCATACTTTCCGATCGCGATGATTCGGTAGTTCGGATCGGTGGCCGCATCGCCCAGGTACTCCTGATCCGCGATGCGATGGTGGTTGAGATGGCCGCGCTTCAGACTGCCGTAGATGAACAGGACGGTCTTGTCCATCGCCACTCATACTCCGGCAGCGCGATAAAACGAATGTTCGATGGAATTGGTTGGCTGGAACTGGTTACCGCCCCTCGCGGAGGCGGTCGCCAAGGAAGTTTTCCAGGTCCGGGGTGTCGTAGATCTTTTTGATGGTCGTCTCGACGTCGTACTCGACCCGGCGGAATTTGATCGTGTCGTTGTCAAGGACGACGTAGCAGGCCCGCCAGTTCCCGTCCCGCGGTTGTCCGACGCTGCCGACATTGCAGAGGGTTTTCCGCCCGTCGAGCTTGTACGCAAACTCCACTTCCTCGGGGCTGAGGAATTGCATCGACTCGGTGAACACCCCCGGGACGTGAGTATGTCCCTGGAAGCAGTACCGCTCGACCAATGCGAAGATCCGCTCCATCTTCCGCTGGTTGTACACATCTTCGGGGAAGACGTATTCGTTGAGCGGATTGCGGGCGGAGCCGTGGACGTAGAGGTAGCCATTCTCGCGATGGCTCCGCGGCCTCTCGGCGAGGAACTCCCAGCGCTTCTCCCGCACCGCCCGGGCCTCGGTTGTGGCCTCAAGCTGGGACCGGGTCCAGAAGATCGCCTTCTCAGCCGGTCCGTTAAACCCGTCAGGATCGAACATCGCTCCCTGGTCGTGATTGCCCAGGATGACGAGTTTAGCGGTCATGACGAGATCAATGCACTCGCGTGGGTTCGGACCGTAGCCGACCACGTCTCCGAGGCAATAGACCTCGGTGATGTTTTGAGCTTTGATGTCCGCCAGAACGGCCTGGAGAGCTTCCAGGTTGCTGTGGATGTCGCTGATGATCGCCTTCACGCCGGAGGCCTCTCGGACGGTCGATGACTTCCCGAATCATCCGCCCGACACCGGTTCCGGATCGGGTTTCCGGCGGGAGCTGGGGGGACGGGCTATTCAGGCAGGGCCGAAAGCCGCGTTTCAAATGTGAAGTATAGACCACGGAGCGGGATCGGTAAACAGGGGAATGGCGAACATCAATTGGAAACCTTCGAGACCGGGTGGAACAGGACAGGGGAATGGGGCGGCGGCTGAGTCCGCCACCCCACCCAAGGTGTCAGGCGATCTGGCCGGTGAACGGCTTGGGTTTGTCGACAATCTGGACCGGACGGCCCGTCGATGTTTCGTTTTTCTTGGAGTGGTCGATCCCCATCAACTCGCAGACGGTGGCGAGGAAATCGGTGGTGCCGGCTTTCTGGTCCACGACCGTAGCCCCCTCGGCGTCGGTCTTTCCGTACACCCGCCCACCCTTGACCCCACCCCCGAACATGGCCAGGCTCCACGCTTTCGGGTAGTGATCACGGCCCGGCTTGGCCCCTCGGGTGTTGATGTTCGGGGTCCGCCCGAACTCGCCCATCCAGATTACCAGGGTGCTCTCCAACAATCCCCGCACCTTCAGATCCTCGATCAGCGATGCTGCTGCTCCATCCACCTGTTCGGAGAGGCTCTTGACCCGGGCAAAGTTGTCCTGGTGGGTATCCCATCCCCCAAGGGTGACTTCCACGAACGGAACCCCAACCTCGACGAGTCGGCGGGCCATTAACACCCCTTCCGCAAATCGCCCGGTGCCGTATTTGGCCTTGCTGGCGGTCGGCTCCAGGGAGAGGTCGAACGCCTTGGCCTCCTTCGCATTCATCAGCCGGACGGCCCGCTCGTAAGCCGTCTTGTGATCGGTGATGACCGGAGCCCGATACTCCCCCTGGAATGCCTGCTCCATCTCCTGGAGCAGTTCGAGCCGGTTCGTGAAGCGACCTTCCGCGACGAGGGACTTCAGGTCTTCCACCCCACGGGCCGGATCCTGGACCAACAGCGGCTGATACTTCGGCCCGAGGAACCCAGCCCCGTAGCTGCGGTTCCCGATCGAGACGAACGCCGGAACCGACGACTCGGGCCGACCGACTTCACTCGCGACGATCGCCCCGAGACTCGGGTAGACGAGCCCACCTTGTCCCTCGCGATAGCCGGTGTGCAGGTTGTACTTCGCCCGCGGGTGTGCCCCTTCCGGAGTGCTCATCCCCCGCACCACAACCCCGTGGTTCATCACCTTGGCGAGGTTCGGGAGGTGTTCGCTGATCTCGATCCCGGGAGCCTTGGTCTTGATCGGCTTGAAATCCCCGGCCCCTTTGCTGGCCGGTTTCAGGTCGAAAGTGTCCTTGTGGCTCGGTCCGCCGTCCATCCACAGGAGAATGCACGACTTGGCTTTCCCGGGGGTGGGGGTCGGGGCGGCCGACGCGCGGGCCGCCAAAACCTCCATCCATCCGGACAACGAGGCAGCCCCAACCCCCGCGGCAGACAACTGGAGGAACTTCCGGCGGGTCGATTCGATCAGGTGGTCGGAAAACATGGATACTCCGAGTTTAAAGTTTAAAGTTTAAGAAGTTTAAAGTTTAAGAAGTTTAAAGCATGGTCAATGGCCATCTGTCTTGTGCTGTCACTTTAAACTTTAAACTTCTTAAACTTTAAACTACTATTTCACCATCGTAAATTCGCTACTATTGAGGACCGCCCAGAGGATGTCCCCGTAGGCTTCAGCCGGGGTGCTGGCCTTGGCCACGTAGCTGGTCAGTCGGCCCGTTTCGGTCGGAGTGGGGCGACGCGACAGGGCAGCGAGGTAGATCCGCTCGATCACCGTGGCCGATCGGTCTCCCGGGGAGGCGAATTGCCGGATCAATCCCGGATTCCCGGTCACCCGAGAGTTCATCAGCCGGAGAGCCTGGGGAATGCCAGCATCGTATTCGGTTGGGTGTGTCGCCTCGGCACCGGCCAGGAAAAACTGGACAAACCCGTCCCGCCCGTTCGCAGGCCCTTTCTTCCCGGCACCCTTGCCCATTCTCTCCCTGACGGTTGTCTCGGCGCCGGTGATCGTGGCGAGGCTGTCGTAGAGTTGCTCGGGCGACAGCACCTTCACCGTCATGTGGCTGAAGAGGTGGTCGTCCTTCTCGTTGGCGGCGATGGGCTTGCTGGTCCGCTGGTACGTCTGGCTATTGCAGATCGATCGATAAAGGTATTTGATGTCGAACCCGTTCGCAGCGAAGTTCTGTGCGACAGCAGCAAGGAGATCCGGGTGGGACGGCGGGTTCCCTTCGTGCATGTCGTCGATCGGGTTGACGAATCCAGTACCGAACAGCACGGCCCAGGTCCGGTTGACCATCGCCCTGGCGAAGTAGGGGTTGTCAGGAGCGGTCATCCATCGGGCCAGGATGGGTCGGTAGGGCTCGGTGGGGCTGAGTTTCGGTGCCGGGCCACCGAGGAATTTGGCAGGCACGGTTTTGGCCGCGTCCGGGAAGAAATCCTTGAGCTTGGTCCGACCTGTCCCCTCCTGCACCCCGATCTTGGTGTTGTCGCCGCCCTTGTTGGCGTTTTTCGGGTTATCCGGCCGGACTTTCGAGAAGAATTCGGCCATCCCCCAGTATTCGGTTTGCTTGTATTCCGCGAACGGGTGGTTGTGGCACTGCGCGCAGGTGAGCTGGACCCCGAGGAAATGTTGGGTGACCCCGTCAGTGAGTTTGTCCACGGACCGGTTCGCCAGGAAGTAGGTCACGGCCGGGTTGTCCTCGACCGTCCCGCTGGCGCTGATGAGACTGAAGACGAACTGGTTCCAGGGTGTGTTCTTGTTGAACTGTTCTTCCAGCCACTTCACGAGTGGTTCGCGGAGAACGAACCGGTTGCCCGAGTCGCGGGGCATCAGCTTGGCCTGCCAGACGTCAGCGAGATGTCGGCCGAAGTTCGGGCTCTCCAGCAACTCATCAATCAGCTTGGCCCGCTTGGTCGGACTGGTCGCGTCAAGGAACGCCTGTGCCTTTTCGGCCGGCGGGATCACTCCGGTCAGGTCGAGATAGGCTCGGCGGAGGAACTCTTCATCCGAGCACAGCGGCGACGGCCCGACTTTGGCCTCGGTCAATTTCTTCGTGATCTGCTCGTCGATCAACCGTGCGAGGGCAGTCGCGTCTTTTGGCCCGACAGGCCCGACGATCGGCTTGACTGGTGTCGTCGAATTCGCGGGGGTTGCCGCCTGGGCCGCCTCTGCCTTCTTCTGAAGCCGCTTTTCCTTCTTGGTCTGCGGGGCCGCAGAGACATTGATGTCGCCGAGCAAACTGGCAAGCCCGACAGTGAGGATGAACAGGGCGAGTGGTCGGTAGTTTCGCATCGATAAACCCCCTCTGGCAGGGTGTGAGTCGTGTTTGGGTCTCGTCCACCTGGCGATAGCGGCCCGGAGATACCAATCTAACCCTACCACACCGGGCCGGTTCCGTGTAAATTCCTGCCGGATCGGACGAGGTCCGGTCGGTCGGGATTCCGTCTTGAGGTCCAGCCGAAAATTCACTGGGGCAGAAGGCCAAATAGCATCCGGGCGTTGCGGGTCGTGTGTTCGGCGATCACGCTCGCAGACACACCCTTGGCGTCAGCCAGACAGGCTGCGGTGTGGGCCACGAAGGCTGGCTCGTTCCGCTTCCCCCGGTGTGGGATCGGGGCGAGGTAAGGGCAGTCGGTCTCGACGAGTAACCGGTCGAGAGGAATTTCCCGCGCCACATCCCGCAAATCCTGTGCAGTTTTATATGTGACCATTCCGGCAAAGGAAATGTACAAGCCCATCTCCAGGCACGCCCGGGCCGTGGCGAGATCGCCGCTGAACGAGTGCATCACCGCGCGAACCGGGCCGCGCCGGTCGAACTCCGCCCGTAACACCTTCACCACATCGGCTTCAGCCTCACGGCAGTGAATGATGAACGGCTTGCCAACGCGGTGGGCCAGATCGATGTGACGGACGAAATACTCTTCCTGCTGTGGGAACGGGCTTCGGTCCCAGTAGCGGTCGAGGCCGGTCTCGCCGATTGCCACCACCCGCGGTTCGGTCTCAGCGAGTCGGACCACCTCATCCCAGTCCCCCGGTTGCGCTTCCACCACGTGATTCGGCTGAATCCCGACCGCAGCAACCAGGAGCGGATGGGCAGCGGCAAGCCTCACAGAGGCGACGGACGAGTCCCGGTCGATCCCGATGCAGATCGCTCGTTCGACACCCGCTTCCTGAGCGCGTGCAAGAACCGCAGGCAGATCGGCGGCAAAGCGGCCGTCGAACACATGGGTATGGGTGTCGATGAGCATGATATTTAGTGTTTAGTGTTTAGTGTTTTGTTTAACTGACTGGCATCGCGTGGCCCCTGGGGCTGAGAAAGCTCGGCACGGTTCAATGAGTGGGTGCGAGGGGATGTCATTGGCGAACCGGCGACGTCAGTCGCCGGGTGAGCTGACAACATACCCGGCAACTGACGTTGCCGGTTCGCCAGTTGTTACGTATCCGGCAGCTGACGTTGCGGGTTCGCCAGTTTTCAGCCTTTCATGCTGAAAGCCAATCACGTTCCCGGACGACTTGCGACGCCCTCAAAGTCGGCGACTCGCTGGACCCACCGTCAGTTAAACCACAACGCAAACCCGATGAAGTTGCCGCCGAACACTCGCTGAAGGCGCGCCCAAGTGTCCGCACGGGTGAATTCCCCCTTCTCCAGATACGGGGTCGCAGCGGTCCCCTGAATCCACAAGACAATGTCGAGCGGTCGGGGTTCGGTGAACACTCGCCGCAGGTTGATCCCCTTGTCGCCGTTCCCCCGCCAGAACGGGATCAGCTTCTTGCCCTTGAGCAGTGCGTCGGCTTCGTCCAGAAATTGTACCCATCCGTCCACCATCTCCTGATTGACCCGCAGCCCGGTGAGTGCCGACTTCTGCCGCGGATTCGGAATCCACTCGTGATCGTCGTCGGTCTCGGCCTGCACCAGTTTCCACATCACCCGGCTCTCGGCGATCATCGCTTCCAGGTGGGCGAGCGCTCGGGACATGGCGTCCTTGTCGCGGAGCGGCATCCGGAGTAGGTGAACGAAGGCGATCAGGTCGGCGATATCCGTTCCCTGATACTCGAACACCTTCTGCCCTTCGGTCAGAAAATCGTGCGGTCCTTCTACCTGGTGGAAGAACAGGTGCCCAGACCCTTCGATCACTTCCTTCCAGTCGTACGCCACGATCACCTCACCCATCGCTGCGAGGAGATGACAATACCCGCGCAGCCAGTGGACATCCGCAGCATCGAAACAGACCAGAGTTCCGCCGTGCGCGATGGTGGGGGGTGCGACTCCACCGAACATCCGGCCCATGATCCGACCCAGGCTCTCGTCGTCGGTGATTTTCCCGTCGCCGTTCAGGTCGAGCCGGATGGCGAAGGGGTGGAGGGGTAACTTCACATTCCCGTCAGGAACCTGTTCGAGCGTCTTGCGTGCTTTCGCCAGGTCGTCGAGGAACGTCCGGAATAGCTTGTCGAGCTTGGTTGCGGAGACCGATTCGGGGTTGGGGTTCTTCCCGACCGGCTGGCGGAGGAACGGAACCTCCTGGATGAGGAAGTTCGCTTTCGGCTCCAACCCGTAACGGTAGAAACCCTGGTAGAGGTGCTCGATGGCCTGGAAGAACTGGAGAACCCCGAGCCCGAAGCGGGCTTGCACATCGGCCGGGGTTTTGGTCAGGTGGGCGAGGAGGGCCTTTTCTCCCTCAACGAGTCGGCCATCAAGAAGGTATGATTCGACCAGGGGAATCGGCCGCTGATCCTCGGCTCTGGCCGGGCAGTTTGTGGCGATCAGCGCGAGGAGTGAGAGTACCGAGATCACAAGCCGGCCTGACATGGGGAGTTCTCCAGGGGAATCGACCAGGAGCGGCCGGAATCACCGGTCGCCTCCGGGGATACCCCGGATGTTGGTGTTGTGTGTCAGGACCACTCAGGACTGGTGCATCAACAAGAGTCGTAATTCTGATACATTGGCCGATCTACCCCCCCTGCCCCCCCTTTGAAGGGGGGGGAGAAAGAAGGTAGGGGGAGTGGATGAGCATGCCCCGATCCCCAACCGCGTCCAGCAACGGCAGGTTTTCTCCCCCCCTTTCAAAGGGGGGGTTGGGGGGGTGTATTGACGATACCAATCAACCTGACACTCATTGATGCGATGTTCCTCAGCCGGTTCCTTCCTCCGCGTTGCAGTCCCGGAGGATCTTGCGGAATGCCTTGACAGCGAGCGGGAACAGGTCCGGGCCGGTGAATCCGCCGGTCGGGCCACCGCCGCGGAGGTGCGGTTCCATCACCGCGTATCCGTGATATCCGGCCGCCGCCGCAGCCCGGATGCTGTAGGGGATATTCCCGTCCCCCGTCCCAGGGATCACTCCGTGCTCGTGGCCGGCGGCTGGTCCACCCCGCTTCCAGTCCTTGATGTGGAAGTGGGCGGTGAACGCCTTCGTCTTCTCCCACCCCTCGACCGGGTCGAACCCACCAAACACGTAATTCGCAGCGTCATACGCCGCCCGCAACGCGGGGCTGTTGACACTCGCAAGGATATCGCGAACCCGATCCGGCGCATCGCCGAAGATCCGGTGTTCGTTCTCGTGGAACAGGGTGATTTTTGACAATTGAGCGAATTCCGCCATCGCACCCATCCGGCGGATCACCTCATCACGATGGGTTGGCCAGTTGGCCGGGTCGAAGTTCGGGTCATTGCCTGGCGGGTAGAAGCTGAACACTCGGATGTTGGGCGTCCCGAACACTTGACACAGTTCGACTGCTCGTTTCAGCTTGTCCAGGTGAATATCAAACGGGCTGTCGATCGGCACTTTCCCGACTGGGGAGCCAATCGCCGAGAGCTGGAACCCCTCGCCATCGAGGAGTTTCTTGAACTCCCGGATCTGCTCATCGGATAACGCCAGGACGTTTGTCTTGTGGATCGAGCGGAACTCGATGTGCTGGACGTTGCACGATTTGAGCACCGCGATCTGCTCGCGAGGGTCAGGGCTGATTTCATCGGCAAAGGCCGAAAGGATAAACATCGGGGCACCGGGTATGGGGGAGTGGCAGGCGGTGCCGGTCGTTTTATGAGAAGCCCTGGACTGGTCACTCCTCATCGAACGCAAGTTGCTCGTTCTGGGCGGCCAGCAATACCGCAATGGCCAGCGGAATGAGGATGAGGAGCACACGAGAAATGAGGATGAGCCACCGGTTCTGCCTGGCGACGGCAGGGTGCAGAAAGGGAAGCAGTACCAGCGGGGTGAGACCAACCAGCCAGAAACTGGCGAGCGGGACATTGCTGTCGAGCACAGCGCGGCCACTGAGCATCAACCCGGGGAGTACGCCGACCCCGGCCGGGATCGCTCCGCTTGTGTCGGCCTTTGCGGCCCCGGCGACCACCGCCACTCCGGCCATCGAACAGCCGAGGATCACCGCGATGTCCATGAATCGGGCCGAGTGCGCGTGGATGAGGACCACTCCGGCAGCGAAGAACACCGCGGCTAAACAGACAGCAACCTGCCCACCAGCCCCACCGCGGGCAAGCCCATCGAACGCGATCCAACTCAGAAGCATCGCGGCGGCGAGCGCTGGCCACACCCAGAGCGATTCGACAAACTGGGAGGGCACGAGCCACCCGCTCACAACGGCGACTCCAGCGGCCCGTGGTGCCCAGGTCAACAGTCTCGACCCCCACCACCGGTGTTCCGGTTGGTAGCGGGCAACGATCAACCCGAGCCAGCGCGAGACCAGCCCGACAACAATTAACACGACTGCTGCTCGGGGGAGCCCGTGCCAGGCGGGTGAGTGCGTTCCCTCCAGCTTCCAGGGGAGCACCCGGCCGGTCTCGTCCCAACTCAGTGTGGTGAACGTGTAGTTCGCCCAGCAGAATCCAGCTATCACCGCGGCGGCTGAGCCGAGCGCGCCGGCCCATCGCCCGAAGACCAGGAAAAGCGCCAGCACCAGCGCTGCCCCACCAGCCGCCGGAAGGGTGGTCTGCTGAATGGAATCCAGGACCAGGCGAACAGGTGGAAGTGGGGGCATGGGGAGCCAGGCTCGGAATGAACGCAGAAGTGAGCGGCCACCCCTCTTCGGGATGGCCGCGGAATTGCCTTATTTCTTCGCATCGACGGCGATCTTCAAAGCCACCTTGTCATCGATCTTCCCTTTCCCGTAGCTCATCCCCCAGTCGTTCCGATCGATCGTGAAATCGCTGGTGAGATGGAGCCCGCCATCGGCCTTAGCGGTCGCAGTGAAAGTCACGGGCTTGGTCTTCCCAAGCAGCGTCAGGTCGCCGGTGATCGTATATCCAGCGGCGGTCTTCTCGACCTTGGTCGATTTGAATGTCGCCTTGGGGTTATCCTTGACTGCGAAGAAATCCGGGGACTTGAGGTGGCCGGTCAGCTTGGTGTCGTCGCTGTAAAGCGAATCAGTGACGATCTCGACATCGATTTTCAGGGTGGTCAGGTCGCTACCGCTGACAGTGGCAGTGCCGGTGAGCGTCTTGAACCCGCCCTCGTGCTTCCCATTCGACTTGGTCCCAACGAATGTGAGCTTGGTGTTATCGCCGGTCAGGGTGTACTTGGTCTCGTCTGCAAATGCTGCGGTGCCAACCAGGGCCGCCAGAGTGAAGGCGAACAGGGTACGGGTCATGGCCAAATCCTCCGGATACGGGAACGTGCGAACGGAGCCCACCAACCGTCCGGGTCGGCGGGTGAATGACCGCTCGTAATAGGAACCGCTGTCGAGTTCTGGTGTACTCTGCTACCTGCCGTAGCGGCCAGTCTTACACGGAGATTTCACGGTTGAGGCGATGCCCTCTGGGCCAACTGCAAGCAACTGCAGTGACGATCTGGTAGGATTTGAGACATTGCTCTCAAGCTGGCGGAAAGGAGCGACGCGAACCATGACAGAACGACGCATCCGATTGACCGTTCTGGTGATCACGATGTTTGGGTTCGTGACCCTGGGCGTTGTTGGGGTTGGTGGGGGGGAGGAATCCCCACGCTCGCGCGTACGAGTCGCTGCGATCCCCAACGTGCGAGCCCCCATGAAGGAGAACCGCCGAACGTCGTGGCCGATGTTCGGTGGGTCAGCGAGCCGGAACATGGTGAACACCACCGACACGCTTCCTGCGATTCCAAAGAAGGGTCCGGACTGGGAGAAAAACGAAGAAGTCGAGAGGTGGACTCGTGACTGGGTTCTCTGGAAGGCGGACCTCGGCTCCAAATGTCACACACAACCCGTGGTCGCGGGCGGAAAGGTGTTTGTCGGGACAAACAATGATCGACCCCGAAACGTGCGGGACACCAGGATGATGAATGGTGAGCTGGAGCCAATCGACAAGGGCATCCTGATGTGCTTCGACGAGCGCAGCGGAAAATTCCTGTGGCAAGCCGTGTTCGACAAGCTCGAATCCGGGCCGGTCAACGACTGGCCCCATATGGGGCTCTGCTCGTCACCGACAGTCGATGGGGATCGACTCTATTTCGTGAGCAATCGCTGCACAGTGGTTTGTGCGGATGTGAACGGGCTCACCGATGGTCGGCAGGGAGAGGTCGTCCGGGAGAAGTACTCCGACCCCACGGATGCGGATCTTTACTGGGAATACGACATGCGGATCGAGTTGGATGTGTTTCCGCACAACATGTCCGCTTGCAGCCCCCTGATCGTTGGCGATCTCGTCTTCATCTGCACGAGTAATGGAATCGATGAGAAACATATGAAGCTCCCAAACCCAGATGCGCCGAGCTTCATCGCTCTGAACAAGCACACCGGGAAACTCATCTGGAAGGACAACTCACCCGGAAAGGACATCCTGCACGGCCAGTGGGCCAGCCCCGCCTATTCCGCCGAGCCGGTACCACAGGTCATCTTTCCTGGTGGGGATGGCTGGCTGAGAGCATTCGATCCACCAACGGGAAAACTTCTCTGGAAATTCGACGCGAACCCGAGGGACGCTGTTCACGAGTTGGGGGGCTCGGGAAACAAAAATGATTTTATCGCCTCTCCTGTGATCTCAGGGGGCCGGCTCTACATTGGGGTGGGGCAAGATCCAGAACACTCGGATGGGATCGGCAAGCTTTGGTGCATCGATCTCAAGAAAGCTGTCGAGGGGGGAACGAGTAACGCGATAAGGGATGTCTCACCGGAGTTGATCGAGCGAGTGGAAAAGCAACCGGAGGGGCCGGACAAAGTCGGGACAAAGCCGAACTCCGAGTCTGCTGCAGTTTGGATGTTCGGCGGGGAGGAGAAACGTCGGTGGGCCGTTTCCAAGTTCAAATTCGGTCGCACGATGAGTAATACGACGGTTGTGGGCGATATCCTTTACATCCCGGATTTGACCGGTCACATCCACTGTCTTAACGCCCGAACGGGTCACCATTACTGGCAGTACGATACCAAATCGTCGATCTGGGGGTCGTGCTATTACGCAGACGGAAAGGTTCTCGTCGGCACCGAGAGCGGCGATCTGTACGTGTGGCGGCACGTTCCGAATCCGGAGACAATCGAGACGATCGACCCAAATGCAGCCGACATGAAGGCGGCCAGAGCATTCCGGAAAGAAAAATCCAAGCAGATCGCGGATAAATACTTACTTGCACAGATTGAATTTGATAAATCGATCCGAACCACTCCGTGCGTGGCCAACGGTGTCCTTTACGTGGCAACCGAGCAGACCCTCTATGCCTTCGGTAAGCGGTGAGGTGGCGGACTGCCCATGTCAGGATCACGCTCACGGTGCCTGCCCGCGAGCGACACCCGGGGCGGCCTGTCGCAACAGTTGTTCGAGCGACTGGGGATTGTCGATCCCGTAATGCTCCTTGAGGGCCCGGGCCGTTCCGTAGCGCTGGCAACCCCGGAGGAAGAGGGTGAAAGCCGCTTCGCCTTTCATACGCACGAGAGAGTTGACCAGGGTGACGCTCTGGCAGTAGAAACCCGTAATCTTCTCCGCTGCCGGGAACTCCTTCAGATCCAGCAGGGTGGCCATTGGGAGCAATTCCGCCGGGCCGCACCGGGGGAGTTGACGGGTGAACCGGGCGATCTCTTCCGGCGAACCGGCGAGGGTCGCCATCCCGACCTCCGCCCACTTCGGCGGTGGGGTGTACGGGAATAAATCGACCAGCACCACATAGGTCAATTCCCGGGGCAGAGTATTCGCCAATACCCCCACATCGTCGACCCTCAGATCAATGCGTCGGTCAGTCGGTCGCCCGTCCGCGACCTTGACCGTGGCGTGCCCGGTTCCAGCCGACGGTTTCCCGGTCATCCGGGCATAGCTCTCGGCAGACGGATGAAGGACAATTTCACACCTTGGCGACCAGTTCCCACCGGGAAGCCCGCCGCCCCACTTCTTGAACACCTCCGCCCGCCTGGCCTCGGCCGCTCGGGAGACTTCCTCGGCGGCATCGCGCTGACCCTGGAATCGGATGGAGAAGTTCGCGGTCTCAATGACCCCCCAGTCGGTGGGAACAGGCGGTTCCGACGTCACGCCCGACCCTTGACCGGGACCGTCGGCCGCGTTGGGTCGCCAGGGATTGGGTTGCCCGGGGTTCGCCTGTCGTTGCCGGGCGACCGCGAGCACGGCCTGTCCGAGCCGCTGCAATTCCGCGTTGTTGAGACCAAGTTTGAGAGCCTCGGCCACGTCCTTCTCGGCTGCGGCAGCCATCAGAGCATCACACCTGGGATTGTTCACCGCCTCGGCGGCGACCCGGACTCGACAATATGCCCAGGCTGCGATTTCTTCCTGGGTCATCGCTGCCTTGAGGCCGAAGGCCGCCGCAAACTTTTCCGCCGCTGCTGCGTAGCGATGGTCCTTGAAGAGAGCCCGGGCCTCCGCGACCACACTGGCTTCATCCACATGTGCCGGAGACATGGGAGGTGCCACAACTGGAGCTGTCACGCTGGGTTGCTCACTGCCGAGTTGATCGAGTTTCCGCCGGAGGAGCGTCACGCGATTCGGATCGGCGGCCTGCCCGGCTTCCAGTTGTCGCAGTTCGGTTGTGTAGGCTCGCCGCAACCGGTCCAGGAGGGCCGGGTTCCCGTCCGCATTTGCAAGTTGGGCCTCCAGCACGGCGGCCGCAGCTGCTGGTGCGTTCGAGGCGAGGTGCTTGTCGGCAGTGGCCATCGCCGACTGGACCGCGAGTGCCCGTTCGACCGGGTCCGGTTTGGTATCGCCGCACATGGCGACCGAGTGAGCGCAGACGAGAACAGCGAGGGGGAGAAGCGGCCGGGACATGCGCAGCGTTCCTTGCCAGTGGGGCCGGTGCCATCCTGGCAGACCGACCACGGGGAGGACACGGTATACGCGGGTCGGGCAAGCCGCACAAGACGAAGTGGTTGGAGGTACCGTTCCCCACGGTTGTACCGGGGAGCCGAGTCACCGGTCCAAATCTGAAAGATTAGCCGGTGGTCGAGCGCAGCTCTACCGCCGGGAGCGGTGACGGAGGCAATGACGGAAGCACGTTGACCCAAACGACCCCGGAGGGGTCGCAGATTAGCCGGTGGTCGAGCGCAGCTCTACCACCGGGAGCAGATTAGCCGGTGGTCGAGCGCAGCTCTACCACCGGGAGCGGGGCCAGAGGCTCTGACGTGAACACGAATTGCCCCCGTGACCGCAAACCGGTGGTGTCGCTGCGCTCAACCACCGGCTAATTGCTTCGACCCCTCTGGGGTCGGAATGCGATTTTTCCTTCCCCACTCATCGCAACGCTTTACGTGAAGGATTCATTTTTTCCGCTGCACAAATCCCGAGCCGCCCTTCAGGAGGGCCTCGAACGAGATCCGAACTTCCTTCGTGTCCGCAGCCTTCACGACCGCTTTGTTGGCCTTCGCTAACAAGTCCCGTTCCAGATCCGGTTTGAGCCGCTTGACTGTGTCGACAACGGCTTCGCCGAACAACTTGGCCGCGTCTCCGCCAAGCCCGGCGGTGTGCTCGATCACCAGATTGTCGTAGAAGAGTTGGGCATCGGTCACTCGCATTCGGAACACCATGTCCGGCAAGAAGTTACCGGGTTTGGTCTCGGTCCGTGAGGTGACCTCACACCTGAGAATCGCCGTTGCGTGGCAGCGGCCCCGGGTCTCGCCGCTGTAGAGCCGAATACCGTTCCGCCACAGTTGTTGCTCGAATTTCATCGCGCAGTCGATCCCGATCCTCGCGGTGAAGGTCGTCCGACCCGCCTCCGGGGTGGCGGAGTCGGTGAGAGCAACGGTGAGCGTTTGGGCAGGATTCACGGCCTTGACCGCGACCCGTCGCCACATCCCATCGTTCCGCATCCCCTTCGTGGGGTTGGACTCCAGACTCGGCCCGTCGCGCTGGGACGAGCCTCCCATACCCTTCACCTTCATCTGTCCCCATCCCCGGTCGGACTGGACGAGCGGGTCGGGAATGTTGGCAAGCAGCAGGGTGCGGAGGGTGGTTTCGAGGGTCTTGAGGTTGGGATCGTCGGACGCTGTGGCATCCGGGGGCGCTGCCCTGGCAACCTGGGGCGCGCTCGCGGGGGAACTGGCACAGCCTGCCAGACACACACACAAGCAGAGGACTGTAGCTACTCGGATCACGGGCGGCACCCGCGGAGGAGTCGGGACAGGCGACGCTTACCGTCATCATTCGACAAAGGGAAGGCGGATTGCAACAGCGACATCGGAGAGATCAGCCCAGTCGCCCAGTGAAGCCGATGCGATCGGTACAATCCCCACAGATTGCAACAGCCCAAAGTCGGCGAGTCGCCGTTTCCTCCCGCGGACGACCGATAAAGACCCCGCGAAGTCAACCCCCTTCCCCACCCGCTCCGCCGATCAGTGAGGTGCTCAGACAGGGCGACCTCTTCTCCGCCTTCACTTTTGAGGGAAGGTGGTTGGTGGGCTTGCAAAGATACCCCGAACTGCTCAACCCGGTAAAGTTTGGGGAGAATACAGTTTTGATCGACCGGAGTGGGTACGAGTTGCGGATAATCAGGTGTTTCAGGATCGGCGTCGGGGCTGGGTTGTCGAGGTAGCCCCCGATAAGGGTCACAGGATTCATCAGGTGTAAGGAGGATTTCCGGACTGAGAGGGAACCACGAACGACTACCCATCGAAAATCACCTTCGATCGGGCTGCGATTTCGAGTACCTTCAGTTCCCGCATGTCCATGATCTACTACGCACACCCCTAGAGTGTACGGGTGTATGGTAGGTTTTTTGACTACGAAACAAACTCGGTTGATTTGTGGAAAATAATTGGCTACACTACCGAAATGGCGCGACCCAGAAAGGACGGCCGGCTTCGGATGGACACCGACCTCCGAATCCCGATGACGAGCGAACAGAAGGCACTCATAGTGGGCGCGACCCGCGATGAGCCGGAAGGTATGGCGGCGTGGGCGCGCGCGATCCTTCTCAGGGCGGCTCAGCAGCAGACTGCCAAGCGAGTGGCTGAAATGGTTTCGCCAGAAAACGGTTGAAACACTCTCATCTGTCGTCAGGGTAGCGAGTGAACCCCCTGCTCCATGACCCTGTCGTCTTTACACATTGGATTGCACGGGCGGCAGGTTGCCGATTGCTGGCCGACTGGCCACTTGCGGATGACCCGGGCGGCCCGTATTCTCACTAGAATTCTGGTACTGTCTGGGGTATTCAGCCGGTCTTCAAAGCGGCTGAAAATCGGGGGGCACGGATGGCGCGACTTATTCCAGATGTGGAGATGCCATCCGGAGTGTACCGGATGCTGAATGATTTGGTTCGGATCAGCACGACTCCGACCGAGAATCTGCGTGCAGTCGCGGAAGTACTGAGTCATGAAACCGGAGTACTCACACGCAAACGATTGGACAGCCTCATCAGATCGGTAATTGAGGACCGAGAGACGGCAGGTGCCGTGGGGAACGCGGTCTACTCCGTTTTCCCCCAGCAGGTCGAGCAAGTTCTCACCAGTCTTGAGGGACTCCGAGGCATTCTTCCGAGCCACGCGCCCCAGGTGACTGATGACTTTGTGGCCGCTGTTAGAGAGCGGCTCACCGCATTGGTGGGACGCTACCCTGCGATTACGCTGGCCCGCAAGGCAGACCGATTGGAGCGGTTGACTGGTAGTTGGTGCAACTCGGTCGATGTCCTGTGCGATCTACGTCCCGTGTTCGACGAGGAGAGGCGGCGAGTCGAGGCGATGATCCCGATTCAGACGCTGAGGATCGGTTACTTCGACAAGGAGGGTAACGACGCTGTTGCCGAAATATACCTAGGGTCCGACTGGTCAGACAAATTAATCAAGAAGCTGCAAGTTGCTAAGCAGAAAACGGATGTATTAAGGCAAATGTGCCGAGAGGGGGTTTCGAGCGGTTGGTATAGTGACGATACTGAGGAATCGGCAGATAAACAACCTTAATTTGCAATAAACAATCATCGCTACACCTCCCATGAGTAAAGACAAAAGAAGATCGCCTGCCCCAACTCCCACAGCCCAAGAGCGTCTTCGTTCTCTTCTGCCGTTCCTTTACGGCCCAGAGTGGCAAGGGCTAGAAGGGCGGCAGCGGGACGATGGCCCCATTCAGTTGACCGGCGGAGCGATCGTGTCGGGGTGCCCCTTTCCGGGTCTCGGGCTGTGGTACGAAGTGACCACGTACTCGTATTCTGGCCCTCGGAAGTTTGCCGGGGTGTCGTTTGACGCAGCTGATGATGTGCAGTCCGAAACTCCGCGGCGCGCCGCCTCCAGGGCCTGGAGCTACGGGGTCGATCAGGCCGATCTTGAGCGCGAACAGGAGAAGGTGCCCCCGACCGCAGAAAGCGTCCTTGCAACACTTCGAGATGCGTCTAGCCTGGAGAGGCTGCGCCAGACGATTTTAGAGGCTGAAGTCATCGAGTTTACCGCAGACCAGGCAATAGAACTGAACGGCCTGCTACTAAAATATATCGGCAGATACCATGGCGCCAAAGACGAACTAACGCTGGTTTCTGTGGGCGCGGCAATACGATCTTATGCCGCGCTGCTCCCGGCAGCGCGGTTCGACGAGATTGCAGGTCTTCTTTCTTTTACAGAACCGCTTCCGTCCTTGCTTGAAAATGAAGTGGCCAAGATGACTGTTCGCAAATTGACAGCAAACCCGCCAGCGTGCGATGAACCGTACCCCAAGCTTGCAGAGCAACTTGCGGACTTGGCAGACAGCTTTATGAAGCCTCGTATCCTGCCTCGCGATTGCTGTGGTCCTGCGGCCATGAACGCCGCACTGGCCACAGCCATCATGCGAACCCCTCGGTTCCTCAATGTCATCGAGTGCGTCCAGAGTCTTAATGTCGCTTGGTTTCGGAAACAACTCGGGAGGCGGGCCGATCGCCTGTCGCTTGAACTGACCGCGAAGTTTCCACTGGAACGAGTGTCGGCTCAGCGTGACGCGCTTGCGCGTCTTCGAGAACTAGGCGAGGCCTAACATCGGGTTGCTTCCATGCCTGCCTACCGCCTGTTAGCTGGTTCAACTGATATCGGACAGTATGATGTCATTGGCGTGGACTCCGAATCCGAAGCGGAGTTTATCCGACACGTCGCACTGTCTGCTATCGCGGTTCCGGGCTACAACCCCACGAACTCGTTGACTGTGACACACATGGGACCGCCTTTCGGCGTGGGCGACAAGAGCCCCGCCCATGCCGTCGGTGTACTCCCGCTCAACGAAGACGAGCAGGAGTCGATACGACTCTTCATAAATGAACTTAGGATCGAATATCTGGCTGCTGTTGAGAGACTTAGGGGTCGATACCGCGACTCGGGAAAGGCCACTCGGTACGTGGAGTTGGCCCAATACTGCATCCACCCCCATAGCTCTCCATTCTCGCGACTGATCGGAGATGGGACGGTCCAACTTCGTCAGTTCAGTTGCGCTGGCTTCATCATTGAAGCGTACCAAGAAGCTGGGATTGATTTGCTTATTACCGACGAAACCCGTCTGCCAACAATTGATATAGATATGCTTTGCGCAGCATACTCTGATTATGCGACAGAACTTCGCGATCCTGACTTCCGAGAGAAGAAGAACTTGCAGAACGATGGTCCGTGGCCGGTTGTCTTAGCGGGCTATCTCATCAATGCGTTAGCATCGGTTGACCAAGCAGCAGCTAATCCAAGGTCGAGTCTGCCATATCAGCCATTGCCCGGAGATGGTTTCTTCCCACCGCGCCGCCCAATCAAACGTCCAGTCACAAAATAAAGTCCTGCGTCAATAGGCAAGTAACTTCCATGCCAAATCGCCACGCCCGGCGTTTCTATTCAGCCCGGCGCCTTACTTTTCAAACCTGCGTTCCCTTGCAATGCCGTAGTGGGGGTTAGGTCCCTTGCGAGATGCGCAGGTAGGCGATTGCCAGGCCAACGCACTCATCGAGTGAGGTCGTCCCGGTGTCGAGGATCAGGCGGGGAATCGTGAGGAGCTCAGCCCGGGCCTTGACCACACGATACAGTTCCGGAGTGCGGTTCCCGGCAGGGTGACTGCCCACCACAGCATCGCGGAGTAGCCGCGACTGGGCAACATCGTCTGCACAGACACACTCGATCACGCGAAGTTCGATTCCAGACGCCGCAGTGTCGAGTAAATCGCGGACCTGATACGCGCGAGAGAAGGTTCGACCGTCGATGAGAATCGGGCATTCGGGAACGGATCGGTGGATCGTCCCGGCCGCAGCGTAGATCGCCCGCATTGTCACATCATCCTGATCGGTCGAGTAATTGAGGACGGGCGGGGGAAAGAGCGTGCCTCGCACCACGTCCTTGCACAGAACCACTCCCCCGACCGCGTCCGCCAGTCGGCGAGCGAGTGTAGACTTCCCGGTCCCCGGTAATCCGGCTAAAGCGATCAGCATTCGCGTCCTTTTCTCGACTCCGAGAAGGTCTGATTTCTCCCCGGGCGCTTCCGCAGTTCGCCGGTGAAGACGATGAGGTTGGGCAGAATTGTTCAATCCCTCCGTAGTAAAAAACGAAAAGAAGATGGGCGTAACCGGTCAGGCTCGAAGCCTCGAAGAGGCGGNNCCATGCGGTGTAACGCCAGCCCTTCCAAGGGCTGACGCCCTGGACTACTGTCTGACATCCCTTCGGGACTCAAAACCTCGGCTTTGGGGCGAGCCCCACCGGTTACACCCAAAGAAGATCGTAATATCACGGTCGCCCACTGATCGATTTCGCGGGGATCACCTCCACGAATCCCGCATCGATGTACTGCCCGCCTGTCGTCTGGTGGCAGTGGATCGCGATCACATTCCGCCCGGCTTTGAGTGCCTTTCGACCAGCAGCCGACAGCGGAACCTCGATGTAATCGGAGGTGAACCCGGACAGCTTCGTTGCGAGAACGCCGTTGACGAAGACCTCGGCATCCTCGTCGTGGTGGATGCGGAGGTACACTTCGCCCGCGGGGAGCGCGGCCAGGTCGAAGGATCGCCGCAGCCAGATGTCGGCCGTCTTCCACTCGGTCCGGACAATCGCCCCGGGTGTGCCCTTCGTCCCAAAGCCGCCATCGGCTTCATCCCACTTCGTGGCGTCGGTGTCTGGCTTCTCCCAACCTTCTGCGGGTTTGGTGAGCGTGTACCGCCACTTCTGTGCTGATTGTTCCGAAGTGGGAACCAGTTCGCGATACTCCGGAGGTGGGCCGAAGAGAGTCTTGTGCCATACGGCGGTTTCGGTCGGATCGAGCTTGATCACTTCCCGGTCATAGGTCATCAGGCCGTTCACTTCGACTTCAACATCTGTTGTCTGGGTGTAGACCGCGGCCGAGAGCCCTTTCCCGATCAGCGTGTGGAGTCGGATCATCAGTTGGTGGTAGTTCCGTCGGAGGTCGTCGGTTGTCTTGAACGACTGGTAACCCCAGTTGCCGTTGTCCTTCCAGAGGTGCCCCCGGAGGGGGAGCCCAAGACCGCCAAACTCGCCAAGGACGCTCACTCGATCGGGCATCACCGGGAACATCCCCGGCCCCGGGTAGTTGTGCATGTCCTTCATGTCTCCGTAGCCGCGGTCGGTCCATCCGCTCGGGCCATTCACCAGACGAGTCGGATCGTACTCCTTCACCCACTTCAGGATCTCGTTCGTGTCGTGCTGGCCCCAGCCCTCGTTAAAGGGCACCCAGGTGACGATGCACGGGAAGAACCGGAGATGGTCGATCATCGCCTTGAGTTCTGTGCGGAACTGAGCCTTCTCGGGGGCGGTGAATTCGGCGTCGTCCTTCGCTCCCGGACCAACAAAGTGCTTGCGGCCAGCCCCCATCGCGCTGGGCATGTCCTGCCAGACAAGCAGGCCGAGTTTGTCGCAGTGGTGGTACAGACGGGCCGGCTCGACCTTGATGTGCTTGCGGAGCATGTTCATGCCGAGTTGCTTCAGCACTTTCAGGTCGTAGGCCATCGCCTCGTCGGATGGCGGGGTGAGCAACCCGTCCGGCCACCACCCCTGATCGAGCGGCCCGACCTGGAACAGCGGCTTGTTATTGAGCATGAGCCGCAGGATGCCCTTCTCGTCCTTCGCGGTCGAGATCTTCCGCATCGCGAAGTAGCTTTCCACTGCATCGTAGACGCTATCGACTTTCATACCCAAAAAGCCGATCGTCAGGCCATACAGGTGCGGCGAATCCGGGGTCCAGAGTCTCGCACCCGGGACTTTGATCGTCACCGTGTGTTCTGCACTGGAGGCTTCGCCGACGAGTTTCTCGCCGTCATAAATCTGGACTCGCATGACCACATTCAGTTCACGGCTCATCCGAGCGGTTACCGTCACTTCGCTGCGGTCGATGTCGGTGCTAACCGCAAGCGATTCGACCCAGCCGCTCTTCTGGACCGGTTCCATCCAGACCGTTTGCCAGATACCCGTGACCGAGGTGTACCAGATCCCTTCCGGCTTGCTCACCTGTTTACCGCGGGGCTGGGCACCCTGGTCGGTGGGATCCCACACCCGGACGATGAGTTCATTCGGCCCGTCCTTGAGAGCCTCGGTGATATCGAACGAGAACGGGTCGAATCCACCCTTGTGAGTGCCGATCGCCTTCCCGTTCACGAACACCGTCGTTTCCCAGTCGACCGCCCCGAAGTGGAGGATCGTCTGCTTGCCTTTCCAGCCGACGGGCACCTCGACGGTCCGCCGATACCAGAGCAACTGATCCTTCGTCACGGTCTTCCCGACTCCAGAGAGGGCCGACTCGATGCAGTACGGCACCAGAATCTGTCCGTCCCACTTCTCCGGCTTCCCCGCGGCCTTCGCAGTGATGGCGTAATCCCACAGGCCGTTCAGGTTGAGCCAGTCCTTCCGAACCAGTTGCGGCCGGGGGTATTCTTTCCAGGCGTTGTCGGGGGTGACTTGCTTGCCCCATTTCGTTATGAGTGGGGCCGGTGCCGGTTTCCAGTCGGCCGCGAGGCCCGCACCCACCGGGGCGACGAACGCTATAAGAACGACCAACAGACGGGATAAGGGCATCGGAGACCTCGCAGGAAGAGGGGACGATCCGGGTGACCGTCAGGTCGGACACGCTTTGTCGTAGGCATCCGGCCCAGGAGTGTCCCGCTGGTTGACCCAGCCACGGTTCACCCCTTTGGCCGATTCGTACATTAGCACTGCGTCCAAGTCGGAATGGCGGGTTCAGAGACCGACCCCGGAGGGGTCGCAGCGATTAGTGGTCGAGCTGCGCTCGACCACCGGGAGCGGGGCCAGAGGCTCTGACGTGAACACGAATTGCCCCCGTGACCGCAAACCGGTGGTGTCGCTGCGCTCAACCACCGGCTAATCGCTGGGACCCCTCCGGGGTCGGGATGACGCGAAGGCGACACCGGTTGGAAACTCGGGATCGCCGGGCAACTCACCCAACCCGTCATTTCTAGGGAGATGCAGTACTCGTTTCGCCTCGCTCACTCGCGCACAGGAACTGGATTGCCATGCCTCGCGTCCTGATCGCCGACAAGCTCGAAGCCGCTGGAATCGACCTGCTCAAGGCCGCCGGAATCGAGGTGGACAACCAACCGAATATTTCCAAGGAACCGAAAGCCACCCTGCTCGCGGCCTTGCAAGCGGCCGACGCGGTGATCTGCCGGTCCCAGCCCAAAATCACGGCCGACCTGCTGGAGAATCCGGGCAAGCTCCGGGCCATTGCCCGGGCTGGAGTGGGGGTCGACACGATCGATGTCCCCGCCGCGACCCGCAAGGGCATCGTGGTGATGAACACCCCCGGCGGGAACACAGTGTCTGCCGCCGAGCACACCATCGCACTGATGTTCGCTCTCGCCCGCAAGGTGCCGGCCGCCGATGCAGTGATGAAAGCTGGCGGATGGGACCGGAACAAATTCGTCGGCAGCCAACTCGCCGGGAAGACGATCGGAGTGGTCGGGCTCGGACGGATTGGTCGAGAAGTCGCTCGCCGGGCCAAGGGGCTGGACATGGCAGTCATTGCACTCGACCCTTTTGTGACGGCTGCGAAGGCCGCCGAACTCGGGCTTGAGAGTGCTGTGAGCCTTGAGGAGTTGCTACCGAGGGTCGATTTCCTGACCATCCACGTCCCGCTCAGCGCCGAGACGAAGAGCCTCATCGGAGCCCGTGAGCTGGCGATGATGCGAAAGACCGCGTGTGTCCTGAACGTGGCGCGGGGGGGGATTATCGACGAGCGAGCCCTGGCCGACGCCCTCGCCGCCTCAATGATCGCAGGGGCCGGGGTGGACGTCTTCACCATCGAGCCGACGGCTCCCGACAACCCCCTTCTGAAGGCTCCGAACATTGTCCTCACCCCGCATCTTGGAGCGAGCACCCTTGAGGCCCAGGAGAATGTTGCGGTCGAGGCCGCTCAACTGATAGCCGATTTTCTCCTCAAAGGACAGGTCGCCAATGCGGTGAATATGACCTCGGTCGATCCCCGCGAGTTGGCCGAGGTTTGGCCGTATGTCGATTTGGCCCGTCGGCTGGGTTTGCTCCACGCCCAGCTCGCCCACGGGGGGATTCGGAAGGCCACCCTGACCTACAAGGGCGACCTGGCATCCAAGAAAACGAAGCTACTCACCGCTGCATTCACCGCCGGGCTTCTGGAGTACCGCCTCAGTAAGGGTGGGGTGAATCTGGTGAACGCGGAGGTTCTGGCCCGGGAGCGAGGGATCGAGATCACCGAGACGTCGAACCCGAAAAAGGGCGACTTCGCCGCCCTTCTGAATGCGGAGGTCGAGACCGAGCAAGGGGTGACAGTCGCCGCAGGCACGCTCTTCGGTGACCAGTACGTCCGACTCGTCCAGCTCGGGCCGTATCGGATGGAGAGCTATCTGGATGGGGTGTTGATGGTTTTCACACATCGGGACGTGCCAGGGATGATCGGGTTCATCGGCACGATTTTCGGCAAGCACGGTGTGAACATCGCCCAGATGACTGTCGGCCGACAGATTCCAGGAGGCGAAGCGATCGGCATCCTGAACCTGGACACCCGACCGACCGACGCGGCCCTGGCCGAGGTGAAGGGGCACCCCCAGATCAGCAGTCTGACAGTCGTCACCCTGCCACCGGCCGGGGAGCCCCCGGCGTGGCTCGGATGACCGTCGGAACGTGCTGGAGGGTCGAAGAGAGCCGGTCCTGGACCGGCTCCCAGGGCCGAACCCATAACATCCGCGGGCGCTACTGTTTGACGATACCGACAATCCACTCACGCGCAGCGGGGTCGGAAAAGCATCGTTATCGCCGGGAGGAGCGTATGGATCGTAGGGACGACACGGGCTGGCGACAAGCTGGAATCTTCGGTATGTGCTTCCCGACCGGCCCCTGGGCGGACTACAATCGAACGAAACCCCCGGTGCCCAAATGCTGTTCTTCTTCCTCGCTGGCCATGCGTTGATGGATTTCTCGCTCCAGACGGACGCGATGGCCACTTGCAAGTGCCGACGGGCAAATCTTCCACTCCAACGATCGGTCCCGTGGTATTACTGGATGACGGCCCACACCCTCCTCCACGGAGCAGCAGTCGGTGGTGTGGTTTCGCTCGGTTACCCGGGGATGTGGAATCTGATTGTCGGGTTTGCCGTGGCCGAAACAGCAATTCACTGGGTGATCGACTTCGGAAAGTGTGAAAAGCTGTACAACATTCACATCGACCAGGCGCTCCACGTTCTCTGCAAGTTCGCCTGGTGGGGACTCCTCGTGGGCGGGGTGGTCTAATTCTGTGACATCGGTTGGCGGATTCGCTGCCTCGACGATTGGGAATCCGCCTGCTGTCAGCGACCTGGCTTTGCTTTCGTCGCTTTCTTGTCGACCCCAGCCCAGAGTTCCTTCCAATTGGTTTGTTCATCGGCCGGCAATTCAGCCAGCCCAGTTTGGTCGCGAACGGGAGCGAGCGCTGGGTCAGTCAGCCATTCAGCGAGGTCAGCCGGGCTGCGGACGGCGAGATCGTCCCGAAGCCATCCGAGGGCCAGTTTCCGCAGTCGAGTTTTCTCGGCCGCGAGCAGGTCGCTGGCATCTCCGCGACCTGCTGAGGCAGCAACAGCCGCCCGTGCGGCGGTCAGCCTGTGCCCCGCCCGGAGATCGTCGGCAAGTTTGGGGTTGGCCTCGAATGCCTCGACCGAGAAGGTCACCGCCGCATGTGGTCGATCCTTGTAGCGCTGGCAAAGGGCGGCGAGTTCGAGTCGAATGCCTGGGGTGGCTGGGGTCACGGACTTGGTGCGGATGCCTGCGAGGATGCTGTCGAGTTCGACTAATCGCTCAGCCGTGCGGATTTCCCCATCGAGCGAAGCGAACTGCTTCTGCTGATCGTCCTGCAATTGCTGTGGATTGGGAATCTTCCTGGCGAGGATGTGGGCGCGGCGGAGTGCGACAAGTGATTCCGTGATCTGTCCGGTCTGACGGAGCGAGAGCCCCAGGTCGATCAGGAGTTGCCATTCGATCAAGTCGGCAGTTCTCCTGTCATTTGCGAGGAGGAGTTCGGCCGTTCGGAACGCGGCAATAGCTTCCTTCTGGCGGCCGAGTTGCGCCAACGCCCGCCCCCGAGCCCAGTGTGTGCTGGCCCAGCCCTGGCGCAGGTTGAGGGCCTTGTCAAACCAGATCAGGGCTTCATCGGGGTGGCCGGTCCGACGAAGCCAGACACCGAGTGAGCGAGCGTAGACAGCGTTTTTGGGGTCCAGGTCGGTCGCCCGGCGGAGGCTTGCGATGACCTTGTCCGGTTGATTTAATGCACTCCAGCAATCGCCCAACGCCCAGTGATAGGCGGGATTCTCCGGAGCACATTTGGCCGCTGATTCGAACGCGATTGCAGCCTCCTGATACCGCTTGCGTGCGTATAAAAATTGACCGTAGGAATTGTATATCGATGGATTATTAGAATTTAGCTCAATGGTTCTCTTGAGAGTTGTTTCGGCTTGCGTGTTGTCACCCCGTGCCTGGTGAATGGATGCGAGTATTTCCCAATTGGTAAGATCGTTTTGATTTAAAACAACTGATTTTTGAGCAGCGATCAGCCCTTCATTGAGGTGCTCAGGTTTACCGAGTTCCTTCAGAGATCTGGCCAAGTTGGCGTGATAGACCGCCACCTTCGGTGCAAGTCGGATGGCCTCACGATATGCGGTGGCGGCCTCCGCAAAGCGACCGAGTTGGTGGTAAAGGTTTCCGAGACGGTTCGGATAGAAGGCATTCTGGGGCGCGAGATGCATGGCGATTTGCCATTCGGAGATCGCTTCCGGGTTGCGCCTGCGTGTCTCGTATGTGCCGGCCAAATTCGCGTGGAGAATGTGGTCTCCCGGCATGAACCGAATGGCCTCGCGGTACTCGGCGATGGCCTCATCGTGTCGGTTAGCAGAGACCAAGGCATTGGCCAGGAGATTGTGGGAGAAAGCGGAACTGGGTTCTAACCGCACTGCCATGAAACCGGAATCGATCGCTTCGCTTGCGAGTCCCTGTTTGGTGAGCGCTGAGCAAAGATCCCGACGGATCGAAGCATCGTTGGGGGCGAGATCGACTGCAATCAGATACCACTTGATCGCCTCGGCCCTGGGCGAAGAATCGGATTCACGCAGGGCAGTGGCCAGGTCTCGTGCGTACTCTGCCACTTTCGGAGCGAGTACGACGGCCTGGCGGTAATATAGAATTGATTTGTCGAATTGATTTTGAGAATAATACAAATTTCCTAGCGCCTGCTGATGACGCGCTTCGTTCGGCCCGATCTTGAGGGCTTTCAGATAAGCCTCTTCTGCAGCATGATACTCCTTCTGCTTGCGATGGAGATCCCCGAGAGCCACCAGGGCAGTGGGGTCGTCCGGCCGGAGTTTCACGGCCCTGAGAAGGCCCTCAGCCGCTTCTTGGTGCAACCCCAGATCGTTCAGTAATGTTGCCCGATGGATTTGGGAGTACAGATCACGTGGGTTGAGTCGGATGGCTTCGTCCGCTGCGGCACGGGCGTCTGCCGTGCGCCCTGCCGCCATCAAGCACATTGCATACTCGCTGCGGACCGTCGAGAAGAATGGTGCTCGTTCGATGGCGTGACGAGCGTCAGCGATGGCATTCTCGTAGCGCTGTGTTCGCGTGTAAAACGTTGCCCGATATCGCCAGCAGATTGGGCTGCGGGGAGAGAGTTGGATCCCACGTGTAAGCTCGGCTGCGGCCTCCTCGACCTGGCCGACCATGAACAAGGCCGTGCCAAGCATTGATGCCGCCTCCCCAAAAGTGGGGGCGTTCGCCACGCATCGGCGGCAGTAGGGCAGAGCCTCTTGAGGCTTGTCAAACTGGAGGAGTAAGTTTGCAACCCTCACGTCTTCGAGACCATTTCGTGTACCCACAGCGATCAGTTCGTTGAGTACCCGATCCGCTTCGCTGGGTTTGCCGCGGAGGAGGAGGACGGTCGCCAGAGAGCAGCGGGCGAGCCGGGAGTTGGAATCTGTGCGGACCCAGTCGCGAGCGGCTGCCTCAACACCAGGATCACCACCGTATAGTAGCGCTGCAATATAGGATTCCCGGGTGAGCGAATACAGTGGGTCGATCTCGATGGCACGGCGGAGGCACTGGCTGGCTCGCTCCGGGTGATTCGTGGCGATCCACGCATTTCCCAGGTTCGTCAGCACCACCATGCTGTCGGGCCGGGTGGCCAGAGCAGACTGGAAAGCCGTGACCGCCTCGACCAGTCGGGGAGGATCGGAGTATGTGTAGTACAGTCCGGCCAGGTCGTTCAACCAGAAGTGGCCGGGATGTCGCCCCAGCACCCGCTCCATCACCCGGGCAGAGTCGTTGCAGTCCTTCGGAGTCTCCAGGCCGGCGGCCAGAAGCAGGACAGTCTGTGGAGGGAGGGAGTCGACCTCTGGGCCGTTGGCGATTCGGAGCAACTCGGTCCGATCTTTCCGGATGATCGCTGCCCGGATCTGTTTCCGCACCCCATCATCGTCTGACGCATCGGCGACCGACAGGAGTCGGTCCGCCTGGGCCGCGTTTGGCTTCACCAAGTACCAGTCGTCGAGAGCAGCGATCAGGTGCTGGCGGATCCTTTCTCGCTCGCGAATCCGGGTGACGGCGGCCTGGACCTCGAGTTTCGAGATGTCGATTCCATATTCCAGGAATGCCTTGGCGTACAACCTTGCCCCGGCCGACCCATAGAGATAGAGCCGCGACCACACCTCAGGATCATTCGCATCTTGGTCAGTAATTCGAGCCTTGGCCTGCCGCGCGACCTCCAACTGATCCAGCATCAGCCGATCCCGGTCGGCCTCCTCGGCGTCCTTGCGGACCTCGGCGAGCACCTGCCCGGCCAGGACGCGGAGTTCGGCAGAAGCGCGGCCTCGGTCGAGAGCCTGTTCCGCCCGATCCGCCGCCGCCCGGACTTCATCCCACATCCGGCTCGCTCGCTGCCGTTCGGCGGGTTCATCGATTGGTGCTTTCACCGCCTCATTCCGGAGGGTTTCGGTTTGACCGAGTGCCTGGTTGACCAGCGATGCGGTCTGCTCCTCCTGAGCGACCCGCTGTCTGGCCAGCAGGATCAACGCCCCGGCCGCGATGGCCACCAGAAGAACCCCGACGCAGGCTGTCGCGACTGCCCTCCGTCGCCGCATCCGCTCGATTTGGGCTCGCGCCTGTGCTTGAATCCGCTCGGCTTCCTCCTTGACCTGCTTTAACTCCGCTTCCCGGGCTCGTCGCTCCGCAGTGCCACGGATGTCACCGACTGCCCGAGCCACGACTCCGGCATCCGCAGGCCGGTCGGCGGGATTCCCAGCCAGACATCGCTTCGCCAGCGCGACCAGATCTGGCTCCCAGCCACACCCATCCAGCCGGGCAAAGGCGTCAGCCAGGTCACCCCGAATCGCCATACGTGTGACCGCCGGGAGGTTCCCGACGTACGGTGGCCGGCCGGTCATCAAGCAGCACAGGATAGCTCCGAGGGCGAAAACATCGGCACGGGCATCAATCTTCTCGACTTCACCGCCAGCCTGCTCGGGGGGCATATACGCCGGTGTCCCGAGGACTTCCCCATCCGCAGAATGGGGATCCAAATCCTGGGTCGTCCGGATCTCGGTCAGCCCGGTGTCTCCAGCCTGAGGGGGTGGGACAGGTTCAGGGTCCGGCTCCAGCAACGATTTCGCAAGCCCCCAGTCCATGACCTGGACCTCGCCGAACTTCCCCACCATCAAGTTGTTCGGCTTCAGGTCACGGTGGATCACCTGGCGGCTGTGAGCGTAGGCGACGGTGTCGCACACTTTCTCAAACAACGCGATCAACCGCCCACGATCGGCTGCTCTCCCCTGCTCGCCAAGCAACTGTTCCAGCGTCTGCCCCTTGATCATTTTCATGGCCAGGTACGGCCGGTCGTCGCCGAGTCGGCCGATCTGGTGAACTGCTGGGATTCCCGGGTGCTGGAGTTGGCCAGTGATCTGTGCTTCGCGGACGAATCGTTTGATCGCTCCGGTCAGACCGTCACCCGTCAGGGAGCGATCGCGCATCACCTTGACCGCGACCTCTCGATTGAGGGCGATGTCTTTTGAGCGGTAGACGACTCCCATCCCACCCCGCCCGATCACTTCTTCGAGTCGATATCCGGGAATATCCGGGAAAGGTTCCGATGTGCGAACCGTTGGCGAGGGGGAGGGGGCTGTGGAGACGACGGTGGAGTGGACCTGGGTGGAGGCACGGCGAAGCTCCTCCACCACCGACTCACAGACGGAACACACCTGGATGTGCGATTCCACATCTCGGCGCTCGTCCAGGGGGAGCTCTTCCTGGACAAACTGGCGGAGGAGGATCCGGTCTGGGGCCTGGCAGGGTTCAGGTCGAAGTCTCATGGAGATCATCCGTCGGCTTGGGTTCGTTCACTCCTCACCTTGCACCGTGTCCGCTTCGGAACGTCGGATCCTACGTTCGTGGTCTTGTGGCAGCGCCCTCCGGACCTGGAAAGAGAGCCCGAGGTGGGAGATCGCTACCACAAGGCATGTCGCTGAACCCACCATCTCTGGGGTGGTACGATACCAGGGAGAGTGCGGATTTCTCACTATCTCGACAGCGCGAGGGTGTCGGAGGCGGCATCTTGGTTGTCGCTGCAACCTGTTACTGTCACACTCCCAAGGCCGATCGCTACCAGTAAGGATATGGCCCAGGATAACTTCCCGAAGTGGGCACCTCCTGGCGGGGTTTCGGGCCGAGTTCGACCCGATATCGGGAAGTTATCCTGGGCCATATCCTAAGTGTAACAGCCCGTCACGGCGTTTCCAGGATTTTGGCTCCTCGTCGATTCTTACCACTTTGAGTCTGGCGGCACCACATCAGCATGAAGCCGGTTCCAGTGTCGGTCGACGGAAATACGATAGGTTGTGTGGATCAGACACCGGCCCATCTGCTGGAGATCGATGGATGGGAAGTGTTAGAAATGGGTGTAACCGCTCGGGGTCAGAGTTGGGGGGGGGGAATTGCATGCGCACCGGGAATTGCCTGGGTTCCCAGGGCTTCCGCCCTGGGCTAAGAATGGCCGCCGCTCCGCGGCTCAAAACCCTGATCTCTGCGGCCGTAGGCCGCTCGTTCTGAGCCCCGGATGGGGCGTTCCTTCTTAGACCAGGGCGGAAGCCCTGGGCACTCACGCACCGATGGCCGAGCCCGACCGGTTATACCCGTCAGAAATGCACCCACGTCGCAGACCCTTGAGTCCGCGGCGTTTGTGTTGGGATGGAGCGTTCAGCAACGACACCGCGAGACGGTCAGAGCAATTCGTTGAGTGTGACGGGTCGGCTGGAGAGCAGAACCGCGCGGTCACGGGTGACGAGCACGGGGTCTGCCACCCGTAATGCCCCCCAGCCCGGGATCACGACGCCAGGTCCGAGGCAGATCACCATCCCAGACTGGAAATCGCCCTCGGCGCCGGCCCGGATGATCGGACCTTCGATCGTTTCAAGCCCGATCCCGTGCCCGATCACATCGAGTGCGAACTCGCCCAGCCCGGCATCATGGAGCGCTGAGCGGACTGCTGCATCGGCGTCTTTGATCGGGGTTCCCTCGGAGAGAACATCAATGGCGGCGTCCCGGGCACCGAGGATGGCAGCGAAGACCGTGTCGATGTCGTACTCGAGTCGTTCCCGCTTGGTCTTGCGGGAAGGCGTGACCATGAACGGGGCTTTGCAGGTCCGGGTCAACCGGGACCGATAGCGAAGCCTTACCCCGAAATCGATGAGCAGCTTGCTCCCCTCGGCGAGTTGGGTATCACCAGGGGTCAGGTCGATGGCGGCACCACGGTCGCCGACGGCAATAACTGTCGGGAGGGCATTATCCCACCCTCCGGACCGCCGGATACAGGCGTCCAGGGCGTCCCGCATATCCCTCTCGGTGTCGGTCTCCCGGAGTTGGGGAGCAAACATCCGGAAGGCCCGCTCGGCGATTTTGGTGGTGGCCCGGATCTCTTCGATCTCGGACGCATCCTTGACCGCCCGCTGTGCTTCCACGAGCCCGGACTTGGGGGTGATGGTGATCTTGCCCGCTGCATCTCGCAGGAGGCTCAGGGATTCGACTGACAGCGATCGGGCCTCGACTGCGGCGGCCCTGATCCCGGTTTTTTTGAGCACATCGGCGACAGTGAGTTCGAGGGGGGCCACTCCATCGTGACTCTGAACCACCAGACCTGGGCAGTCGGCCTCGGCCCTGGCGACCGTCTCGCGGTCAGCGACCAGCGTTGCCCCCGCAGCCGAGACGATAAGGCAGCCCGTTGGATGCTGAAAGCCCGTCAGGTAGGTAATGTTTGTCGGGTTTGAAATCAGATACGCATCGACATCGTGCGTCTTGGCTGATTTGAGCAGGGCGTTTCGCCGGAGTAAGACGTAGTCCACTTGGGCACCCACATCAGAGGCTGGAAGGGAAGTCCTATTCGGATATGAGAGTGATTATAGGTTGCCCACATCTCACTGGGTAGAAGTTCACGGATTTTTTTCGGAACTGGAGGTTGACCCGACGAGACGGCTGTTCTCAACCATCTGGAATTCGCACCTTGACGCGCACGAGAAAAAGCCGGTTCTCGGAAACCGAATCTCGGAAACGATGGGGATTTTGAAGCCACTTTCTCCAAACAACGACTTTTGTCGGGCGCGTCACCTTGCCAATTTCACGCCAAGTCACGAAGATCCACAAGAATCCCTTCTTCATCCCGGTGACTCGCTTCCAAGGGGTGCTGTCGTGGGCACTGACGCAACAGAATTCACGCGCCTGATGGAACGATTCCAGGCAGGCGACCCTGCTGCCATCGCTGCGCTGTACGCGGAATTTGGCGGCGTTGTCCGGGAGGCCGTTCGCCGTCGGCTTCCCGACCGCCTCCGGAAGGAGTACGACTCGCTTGATTTCGCCCACGACGTCTGGGCATCGTTCTGCGACCTTCCCGCTGGCAAAAACCACTTCTCGAACCCCGAAGATCTGGGCGGATTTCTGTCCCAGGTCGCGCACAATAAGGTCATCGACGTGTGCCGCCGACGCTTTAACACCCAGGGGTATGATGTGAACCGGGAACAGCCTCTGGTCCGCGCAGCCGACGGCGCGGAGATTCCCATTCTCAGCCCCCAACCGAGCCCAAGCCAGTGGGCGATCGCGGGCGAGCGGTGGGCCACGATTGCCGCAACCTTGCCCGCACACCATGTCGTTGTGATCGAGCGACTCCGGGAGGGATTCACCCAGCAGGAAGTCGCCGATATGGCCGGTATCACAGACCGGACCGTCCGGAGAATCGTTGATCGGGTGCGGGAGTTGTGCGAGGACGATTCGTGAACACGCCCCAGGAACTCGACACGCTGGCTGCTGCGGCCGCTGCGGCCCGGAAGACCGCGGTCGAAATCAAGCGGAGGTGGCGGCACGGGGAGACCCCGGACGCTACCGCTGCCCTCGCGGACCACCCCGAACTGGCCCGGTTCAAGTCCATCGTCGTGGATCTGGCTTACGAGGAATTCCTCCTGCGGGAGAAAGGTGGGGAACCACCCAACCCGGCCTCGTTCGCTGTCCGGTTCTCGACTTACTGGGCCAGTGTCCGCAATATGCTGGATGCTCACAAACTCCTCCAGGAGCGGCCCGAACTCCTGGAGTCGGCCGGGGGCGACTGGCCGGAGATTGGCAGCACGATCCAGGATTGCATCCTCCTGGTGGAACTCGGTCGTGGGGCTTTCGGTCGGGCATACCTGGCGAAAGACCCTGGAATCGGCGATCGTTTGTGCGTCATCAAGGTCTCCGCCGGTGGGTCGGATGAAGCCCGATTGATGGGCCGAATGGCCCACGACCATGTCACCGATGTGCGTTGGGCTCACCCGTTCGGGAACCGGACAGCGGTCTGCATGCCGTTTGTGGGAGTCAGTACTCTTGCCGATGTGATTTCCGCAGCGTTCCCAGGGGAAGGCCAATCCCGCGTCCTGACAGCCCAGATCATTCTGGACGCCGCCGAGGCCGACGACCTCGCGGGGCAGGTGGCCGGGACGATCAACCCGATTGTGAGGCCGAACGAACCGTTTGTGGTGGGGGCGTGTGCGGTCGCTGCCCGGATCGCGGATGCGGTTGCCTACCTGCACACCAAGAACATCATCCACGGGGATCTGAAGCCCTCCAATGTGGTGGTCGGGCCGGGCGGGTCGCCGCACCTGATCGACTTCAACCTGTCCGGACAGGATGCCCCCCCCGGAACAGTTCGCGGCACACCGGCTTACATGGCTCCCGAACTCCTCGACGCCCTCACGAAGCTGCCCACGTCCCCGATCGACCCCCACAAGGCGGATCTGTTTGCTCTCGGAGTGGTTCTGTACGAACTCCTCACCGGTCACCACCCCTTCCAACCCAACAGCGGATCGGCAGCCAACGTCACGACTGACACTCTCGCGGCCGCCATCCGCGGCGGTCCCCCCCTCTTTCCGAACGAGATCCCCCCAAGCGTGGCCAGGGTGATTGCCTCCTGCCTGGCTGTCGATCCTGCTGCCCGGCCCGCCAACGCGACAGCGGTGCAGACTGTCCTGGATCGGTTCGTGTCCGACTCCAGAGCACCCAGGCGACGGCGAAGGCGAGCGATCACCGGGGCGGCTCTCGTTGCGGCTCTTTTGGTGGTGTTCATTGGGGCCATCGGACCCGTACGACCTCCGCAGCTCGACGTCCCGCCCGCTGCTGATCGACCACCTCAAACCGGCGACGAGTTCGCTGCCCGGGGACTGGCTCGCCTTCATGATGACCTGTCCGGAGCGGAAGCCGACTTCAACAAGGCGTTTCAGTTGACGAACAATCCGAAATACCTGGGCTTCGTTGCCTACTGTCGGTCACGCACCGGCTGGAATAGAGACGCCATCCCGATAGGAAAGCGGGCAGTGGACAAAGGGTTCCGCTCGGCTGAGGTTCTCAACAACCTGGGGTATGCGCAGCTCGAGATGGACCAACTCCCCGAGGCAATCGAGGTCCTGACGGATGCGCTCGAGGTCCATCGCAACATGCAGGCGGCTCTCTTCAATCGAGCGTTCGCTCGGTTCAAGCAAGGGTCGAAGCAGAATCCGCCGGTGGTGGACCCAAAAGCGGTCGAGGATATTGAGGTCGCCCTCGCGGCTGGCCCATCATCCTACGAGCTTCATCTTACCGCAGCCCAGATCTTCGCACTTGGAGCAGACGAGCATCGACCGGAACTCACCGACAGGGCCATCGAGCAACTCCGGCAAGCGGTCCAGACCGGCCTGAATCCCACCGTGATCCAGAACAACACCCTCCTCCAAAAGCGGCTTGCCAAATACCCGGGTTTCCAGGAAGTGATTGCAGCGCCGTTCGTTCCTTCCGGCGATCCCCCCCAACTCCGCCTCGTGGAACCCTCCCGCTGATATCCACGTCCTGCTCGCGGTTCTCCATCCGCGTAACCTCTGACTTTCTCTGTCCGGATTTCCTCGTGTTTCTCGATCGATCGGGTGCGTTCGGTGGTGGTTAACTCAGGACGGGTTGATCACCGGAAACCTATCCAACCCCCGACCCCGGCGACTCATCATGTTTCTGTTCACCCGGCGTGTACGACCGGTGACCCGGCCGCGCTCCAACACCCGTGTGTGCCTGGGTTTGGAGCAACTCGACCATCGCGTGGCCCCGGTCGATATCCTCGGCTCTGCCACAGATCCCTCCCACCTCCTCTCGGCTCCGTGGTCCGATGGGGTCGCGACGACCTCCCCTAGCGCCACAGGGGTGAGATCAGGGACGGATTCCGCTCCGGTGACGCCACAGCAGTGGTCTGCATACCGTGATACCCGTGCGGTGGTGGTGGGATCAGGGTCGGATTCCGATCCCGTGACACGTGCGGCCGGGAACACAGCCAGCACCCCCCGCACTGCGGCGGCGTCAACAGCCAGTTTCACTCTGACCTCCGATCCCACCCAGGTGACGGGTGACGCCTCCATTGATATCACCGGGGGCGCTGTGAGCCTTCTCGCATCCGATGCGACCCAGTGGACGAGCAACACCCGCAGCACCCCAGTGGTCCCAGCGACCGGGAACACACTGACATCCGATTCCATCCCGGCGATGAGCGGAGCCGCCAGCCCGACAGTGGCCGCGGTAAACGAGAACGCGCACAGCGTCAATGCCATTCTGGCGACGGGTGGGACCGTCAGCAGCGCGTCGGCCCCAACAACGGGTCCGGTTCGCACACCCGATGACGGCACCGGGACGGGCGGCACGAATGGGTACACCGGTCCGACGATCACGCTCACGGCCGTGCAGACGGGGATCGGTCTGTATGTGTTTAGCGGCACGGTGACCGCCTACCCCACGGCCGTCGGGTTGACAGTCTCGTTCAGCGGCACCCCATCAATGACTGGTGAGTCAACGACTGTAACTTCTACTAGCACCTATTCGATTGCTATACCAGTGCAAACGAACGGTAATGACATCGGATTCGTCACCGCGTCAGTCACCGACTACTGGGGGAATACGGCCACTGCCCAGGTATATATTTCGCCAAGCCCGTGATAGTCGGATCCACCACCCTCTCCCGGAACCCCTGTTCCGCCCTCGGTAACCGGGGGTAATTCCATCCCTTTCCCCAACTCCTGGGTTAAGACATGGCCACCGACGAAGGCGACTCCGAAGATGACGAGAAGGTAGGTCGACGGGTCCGTCGAAGCGGGTGGCTTGCGGCGACCACTCTGCTGCCGATTGTGCGTGCGGCGATGGCCCGCGGGGAAGGACCCCCCGCGGTGTTGAAGTGGGTTAAGAGACAGGGACAATCACACACCGGCTGCCTGGATTGGACTCCGGCGGACGAGGCCCGTGCCCGGGTGCTGGCCCATCGGTTGGCGGTGACGTTAAACGACCGCCGTCGGGCAGATGCGGTGACCGAGCAACTGAACGTTACCATCGCTTCGGAAGGACGGACCGGACGACAGTACGAGTGAGGATTCGCAGAAATCCCCCGGAAGCCTACCGACGAAGGCTTCAAACTGGTCCCAGAGGGCCTGCATCCGGGTCAGGTCAGCCGCGAGTTCATCCAGAGGGACTCCGGCAGGGGGCTGTTGCCAGGGGATCTGGGAAGCGTACCGAACCGTTTGGCTCCAAAGATCGGACTCGGCCCCAGCCAGACCGAGCGTCGGCCGGAATCCGAAGGTGGCGAGTTGGTCGGTGGTCTCCAGCAGTGTCGTTGCTCGGGTGGTGACCAGCCCTCGAATCATCCCTCGATTGATCTTGCGATTGACCAGATCGCGAAGAGCGATCGTCAGAAACAGGTACTCCGAATACTCTTCCGTCCATTTCCTGGCGAGGGAGTACGGGTAGTCGGTGTCGATCATGTACGAAACTCCGGCTGGTGGGTCGTGGGAACCTCGATACCTCCCCAGCCAATCGAGAGTGCGCGCCTAAACCGGACATAGTTTCTGTCCGACTCAGGAATTCTGCTCTCACCTGAAAATCACCGACTTTGGCCGGGCACTCACGTCTTTTGGACTCCTCCTGTGGGTCGATTACATTGACAGCACGGCTTTCACTGCGGCTGTGTTCTTGCGGCCGATCTCCGCCCCGAGCGCTTCGCCAGCGTTTGCCTCCGATGCCAGCCGAACCGGTACTTCGACCTCGAACACCATGCGACCCGGGAGGGCTCAGGGAGAGTCCGACTCAGCACCAACGAGCAAGACAAGAGAAAGTCACTGTATCAGCAATGGGGGTAAGGACTTGGAACAGGTCGGAAATCGTTTCCCCATCGTGACTGGCATCAATTTGTGATTCGGCACGATGGTTGCGGCATTGGTCAAGCCCACCTCAATGGAGTTCACAGCATGAAAGCCACTTTCACTGCCGATCCGACCTGTGCCAAGGCGGTGAGCCCCGACCGGACAAATGCCTTCTTCAGCTATGCCCAGCGGGCACTGGATCGGATGGACAGGAACCTGACACTCGACGAAGCCAAGATGACGTTGACTCGGCTCATGATTGCCCGGCGACAACGAGTGGGGTTGGGTCAACTCGAGGAGTGAGCGAATGGGAAAGCGACCCGTTGACACCCTGTCGCCCCCAGAGGTAGCCAGACATGACCGATAGCATCACGTTGCCAGCCTTGACTGACGACGATCAGCAGTTCGCACACTGGGTGAATGGATGGCATTCTCTGACCCTCGACAGCCGCGAGGAGGCGGAGAAAGTACTCCATCGAGCCGAGGAGCACGGGTGCGAGGAGCGCGGCATGGTGAGCCTTGATGGCTCAGAATTCGTGGTATGGTGGCGGTCAGATGATGAGTGAGATGATGTACTGGTGAAGGTCGGGCGGACTCCCCGGCGCTGGTACCCCGTATAGGGCCGGGTAATTCAGTGCGTGGAGAGATGACGGCCCCTCCACAGGATTCGGAGTAGTCGCCTTCGTGGCGGCCCGATGTGGGGCAGTCCCAAAACCGGGTAACGTTTTTTCTTCCGCTCGCCTTACCGGAAGAGAAAAGGGGTCGGGAGTCGAATTGAGGCAAACCGCGCCGAACCGCTCTCCCGACCCACTGGCTTGAGAAACACGAATCCCCTTCCTCCCCTCCTGGGGAGCGATCGGCTCGCAGACGCGAAGTGTGAGCCCCGGAGCTCTTCGGCAATTCGCTTGACGGCGGGGCTGGTGTGCAATCACAATCAGCTACTCGAGCCAGAGAGCCGAGTAGCTCCTGATGAGATCAGCAGTGAGTGCGTCGGGGGAGGGTGGACGCTCTTCGAGAACATTCAGCGAGGTCTGGAGAGTCAATGGTCGACATCACAGGGAGAAGAGTGTTATGGTTGAAGTGAGCATTGAAGGAACAAATGCTGTATTCACGGTCCAGGGTTGGGATAAGCTGTGGGCGCTCCGCAGTCGCCTTGAGATCCCGCTTGCACACATTTACGATATCCACACCGACGCATCGCCGAAGATGGGTTGGTTCCAAGGCTTAAAGGTGCTTGGTACGGACTTTCCCAACGTGTTCCGAGCGGGCACGTTCTACCAAGACGGTGGGTGGGTGTTTTGGGACGTCCGGCACACGGATAAGGTCATCGTCGTGCAGTTGCACGACGAGCGATTCCAGAAACTGGTGATCGAAGTGGCCGATCCTGCGGCCGAGGTTCAGAGGCTCAAGCAAGCCATCGTGACTGAAAGGGGAAGAAACCGGGCGGAATTCACCGCCGAGGTTTGATCAAGACGTTCACAGAAGGCGGCGGAGGGCGCAATGGATGGAGCAAGTTGAACGAATCGAAGCCGGTGAAGCGGATACTGTCGCGCATTTCCAAGAGGCCGACGATCGGGCGGAACGTCTTCGGAGGAGCAAGTCCTACTTACTCCCAATTAGCATCTTTTGTGTGATGGTCGGGCCGGTCGGGCATGTGGTACTCCAAGATGGACCGGGGCGATTCGGGGTTGTAGCTCGGATTGTTTTCTTCCTGGGCCTCCAGGTGCCCCTGCTCACCTTCGCCCTGGTCGATCAGTTGCGGCAGAGTCGGAAGTGGCCCGTCTGGAAAAGTGTCTCAGTACCTGTACTTGGGGCATTGATAGCTGCGGCTGTCACGTTAGTCTTAACGTGATCGCTAACCGCCTGGGCTGATCGGGCCAAATGCAGAACCCCAAGACGTGACTGCCCCGGTCAGCCAGGGTCGGCCTTCAGGATGTGTAGTTCCGGGTACTTAGGTGGGCTACTGCGGCCCAGTCGTGGTTGAAGTGAGTGGCATGATCAGTAACAAACCGAAATTTGATCCGGTCGCCGCAGCCAGGACGAGTTACTTGAACCTTGCCCCGGCATTTGAAAGGTTGAAACGTAACTTGGAACAGTCGACCGGAAGCGGTTGGGATCGGCGAGGCATCAGCCCGACGACAGGCCAACCCTGCGCCGACCAAGCACCAGGATCAGCCCGCCCACCCCGAGCATCACCCACCCGGCCGGCGCTGGGACAGGTTGAGGGGCCAAATCGATCTCGAACGGGGGCGGGGGGGAGTATCGATACCGGACATCTCCACTCGTACTGAATAGGTCGGTTTTTGGGTTGACCTCGACAATGATCGGGCCAGTGAGCCCAAGCCCTGGGGTGAGAGTGACCGTTGTGAGTAGGTCATTGACGCCAGCGACGGTGTCAACCGATTGAAAGGGGGGGGCGTTCCCATTCACATTCAGGTCGAGTTGGTTCGTCTGAAGACCGGGTGAGACGCTACTCTGATACGTCCCGCTGGTCCCGAATGGATACTGGGCCGGATCGGGCTGGGGTGCGGCGAGTGTCAAATTGGGGACTGAGTTCGGGTCGGCGGTCGTGACGATCAAGTCGACATTAAACCCGTTAAAGTCGACCAATCCTGGAGCGGTCAGCGTGAAGGTGATCGGTACCCCGGGAGTGTATTCGGTGGGGATTGGGGTGATGAGGGGCAGGATGTCGGCACGAACCGGATTTCCGGCAACGAAGCAAACAATTGCCGCTGACAGGATGCGGAGCAAGGTGTCTCCTCCGTGAAAACAAGAGTTGCATCTTGTTTTAACACAGGTCTTCCCTGCTCGGCTAGCGACAGTCGTCAAAATCGGAATATTCGCGCCAGACAAGAGAATCGGGATTGGTGCGCTTTCGATCTCCTGGCCATTCGTTTTTGAGCCACTCCCTCCTGTTCTGGGCCTCCCCTCACGAGATGAGTCGCGTGGGGCAGCCAGCGTAAGCTCTGTGGGGTTGCAACTGCTCGTGCTTCATGACCACGCTGTTCGCCGCGACGTGAGTTCCTTCGCCAATGTCGGCCCCGTAGAGCAGGACCGCAGCGTAGCCGACGGTCGAGTCGGGACCGATCTTGACCCGGCCAATCTTCAACACCCGGTCCTCGAAGGTGTGCGCCTGAAAGAAGGCATTCACCGTCGCCCCGTCTGCCACTTCGAGCATGTCCGGATCGACCGTAAACGCCAACACGTCCCCACCCAGCACCACCCTGCGGCCGATCTTCACCCCCAGCACACGGAGATACCATTGAATCCAGACCGTTCCCTCCAGGGCGGAGATCGGCGCTTCGACCAGGAAGTGCCAGGCGGTGTAATTGAAGTCCCAGCGGTAGCACCAGCACGACCAGAGTGGGTGGGTGGCAGGTCGGACGCGACCGAGGAGGAGCCATTTCAACACAACACCGAACACGCAGAGACCGGCGAGCAACCCGAAATCGAGGGCCGGGACCACTGCCCAGACCAACACCGAGGAGGAGACGATCGGTGCTGCCGTAGCGAGCACCTCGAACCAGGCGAGAACGAGTAGCAACGGGCCGATCGGGAGCGTGAACCGCAGGAGTTCCCAGAACACCCGGTTCACGTATCTCAGCCATGACGGCTTGTGTGTCAGACTGGGATCAGCCTCGACCACCTCTCGCTTGGGGAGTTCAAACACCGGTCGGCCGAACCAGGATGTTCCCGGTCGAATCACCGAATCGTCTGCCACCGTGCAGACTCCGAGGAGAACCCCGTCGGGGATCTGCTGCCCCGCGGGGATCACGGCATAATTCCCGAGGAACACCCCATCCCCGAGGGTGGTGCGTGCGAGGGTCACGGTGCCGCGGTGGAGACGTGGCCCGGCGAGGTAGATTCCGTCGGCGAAGAACGTTCCACCGCCGATCTCGACGAGTTCGGGGATCGTGTCGTAGATCGTGCTGAGTTCGGTATTCCGGCCGATTTTCATCCCGGCTCCCCGCAGCCACGCGCGCCACAGCAGCGTCCCGTTGAGCCAGTTCCCGGCCGAGTCGAGAATGTTCATCTTCGACCAGACCCGGATATACGCCAGACTCCAGCGGCTGATCACCCCCTCCGGGATACGGCCTAGTACACGCATTGACAGACATTGCGAGATCAGCGTCAGAGGGGCAACCAGGGTGACGACCGCCGCCGTCAGAAGGAACTCTTCGCCGGTGAGCGATGGATGGAGTAGCCACTCGACCGCGTCCGCCGCATCGATCCCCTTTGTCCAGGCGAACGCGACAGCCACGCCCGCCAGCATCAACCCCGAAGAGGCGCTCAGCAGAAGCCGGGTCAGCAGCATGATGACCCCGTGCCACACGGGAGAGAGGTTGCGACCGCCTCCGGTCACGGGCGGAGGGTCGGGCGCGTCGCCGACCGGGCCGGCAGGAGTCCCCGCCCAGAGTTCGCCTTGTGGGACGGTCGCACCGGGGCACAGGAACGCATGAGCCGCGAGATACGCATCCGGCTCCATCCGCGTGTCGGGTGCTAGCCCGGCCCGAACGTCGAGCGTCCCTCTCGCTCCGATTGTGATCGGCCCGACGACAATCTGCCCGCCCTCGTACTCGACGGGTCGGAGGAACGCCTCGCGGCTGAGGGTCACGTCGTCGCCGATGTCAAGCAGATCCCACCCGCCGTGGAGCAGGTTGACCCCGCGGTGAATGTGGACCCGCTTGCCGATCTTCGCTCCGAGCAGTCGCAGCACCAGATGCTGAAAGACCGTACCCTCCAGGATCCGCCAGGGGATGAGGTGAACGGCCTGCTGGACGATCCAGTGCCGGATGTAGAAGCTCCCCCAGACCGGCTCTCTGACAGGCCGGTAATGCCCGATCACGAGCTTCTTGATCAGAACGGCGAAGACCACCGCCCCGGCGGAGTAGAGCCCCACTCCCACGAAGTACAGCAGCGGCGTGGCGAACAGGAAGGGAGCGAGGCCCAAACTGAGCGTCAGATCGGGGACAACATCATACGCGAGCATGTACGAGAGCGGACCGCCGATGAGGAGGGCAAGGCCGAGGAACGCAGTCTGGATCAGGGTTGCGAAGAACGGATGTTTCGCCCGCCGGGGCGTTCCCGCCACGGTAGCCACGGGTTGGTTCCCCGCGATCCTGGCCCGATCTGCCAGCCCGGCCACGGTCCGGGCGTCGTACACGTCGCGAACAGCCAGTGCGGCCGTTTCGGGGTCGTTCCGCAAGAGCGAGATGAGTCCTGCAGCCCGGAGCGAATCGCCACCAAGGTCGGTGAAGAAGTCGTGTTCGACCGAGACCCGATCTTTCAGCCCGAGAATCTGTTGGACCGCAGCCGCCACCTTCTCCTCGATCGGATCCCGCGGCGTTACCACCGGACCGGTGATGTCGGGTGGGTTGGCTACGTCGAGGATCGGCAGTGCCCGGCGGTTGAGTTTCCCGCTGACGGTCGTGGGTAGCGCTGAGATCGCCCCGACGTGGCTCGGGACCATGTATTCAGGCAACTGGGCGCGGAGTGCCCCCTTGAGTTCGTCGGCGTGGGGTGGATGGGCGGGGTTGGTTGGGACTATGAAGGCCACGATCTGCTGCTGTGGCCCCTCGCCCTGAACTCGACAGGCTGCGGCACGAACTCCGGGGCACGTGGCCAGACGCGATTCGATCGCCTCCAGTTCGATCCGGTAGCCCCGAATCTTCACCTGTGAGTCGATCCGACCGTGGCAGTAGAACTGCCCGGCTGCATCCCGGTGGACGAGGTCGCCCGTTCTGTAAATCCGCCCGAATCGTGGGTGAGTTGGGAACTTCCGCGCTGTCATCTCTGGGTCGTTCCGGTATCCGCGGGCGAGCCCCGCGCCGCCGAGGCAGAGTTCACCCGTTTCCCCGTGGGGAGCCTCTTCGAGATGCTCGTTCAAGACCCAGGCGCGGAGACCAGGGACCGGTCGGCCGATGGTGATCGGGTCGCCAGGGCGGATCGCTGTGCGGCAGGCCGTGACCGAGCATTCCGTCGGCCCGTAGTCGTTTAACAGAGACCGGCCAGAGGCCCAGCGGTCGGCGACATCGCGGGGGAGGGGTTCGCCACCGACATGGACGCGGCGGAGGGCCGGTAGTTCGCGTTCGGGATCCTCGCATCCCGTAGACCGCAGGAGGGTTGGGGGCGGGGCGAAGATGGTGATCCTCTCGTCACGCAGCCAGGGAATCAAGTCCGGCCCGAGCCGCGTCGTCTCGTCACCCATCACAATCAGGGTCGCGCCGGCAGAAAGTGCCATCCAGATTTCTTCGACCGATGAATCGTACGCGCAGGAAGAGTTCTGACCGACGCGGTCGGTAGGTGAGACCGAAAATGTCGTGAGGTCGCCGCGGATCAGGTTGACGATCCCAGCGTGTTCGATCATCACTCCTTTGGGCCGACCGGTCGTTCCGGAGGTGTAGATGAGGTAGGCGAGCGCATGGGGGGTCAGCCACGCAGGGGTTGGTGACTGGATGCGGCCGGTGGCCTCTTCGGCCCATCCGATCACATCCAGAGCACAACCGAGGTCGGGATCGAGGCCGCGGGCGCGGGAGAGGCCGTCGAAGTTGGTCAGGACGGCGACGGGCTTGGCATCGTCCAGGATGTGGCGGACCTGGGCATCCGGGAAGGTGGGGTCGATGCAGACGTAAGCCCCACCGGCTTTGAGGATTGCGAGTTGGGCGAGGTAGATGTGTTCCGAGGTCCGCGGCAACAAGATCGCAACGATGCATTCCCGGGTGACGAATTCGCGGAGGGTGCCAGCGAGGGCGTCGGAGAGGCGGTCGAGTTCGGCGTAAGTTATGGTGCGGCGAGTCGTTTGGGAAGCCGAGGGTGGGGTCTCGATCGCAACATTGTCGGGCCACTGTCGGGCAGAGCGTCGGAAGAATTCGTGGAGAAGGGTGGGTTCGTCGGCGGTCACCGGTCGTCTCGTGCCGGGGAGCAGGGAGGGGATTGGGACAGAACCGGTGTGCGGCATCGCGAGTGAACCTTCTGGGTGGGCCGGTTATCGACGCTGGACAGTGAACCGGGGCCGACCCCCGCATTCTCGTTTTCCTCTCCCGATTTAGAGTATCGATTGGTCAGTTGCCCTGGCACGGACCCAACTGCCGCCAAACCCTTCGCAGCTCTGGGTGTGCGCTGAGGAGGGCAATACGCCCCGGGAGAGAGGGGCAATTCAACACCTAACACTCTGCCCGGCTGGGAGTATCGCTACTCACGGCTTTTTCATAACCTCCAGCCCTGTCGAGATTTCGTTCCAAATAGGAAGGTTCTGCCGGGAGATAGGGTTGCAGAGGGTGAACCGGAGAATTCGCAGATTCTCGCAACGACATTCTCTCCGTAGTTCCAATGGGTTGGCAAGGCGGTCCTTCAATGACTTCGACGAGGAAGTCGACTCCGGAGTTGGGGTCGGACGGATGATCGTTGGGTGGGGATTGCATCTGGCCAGTCGGACCACCGGACAAAACCCCTCGACGTTGAGGCAGAGGGGAGTCAAACGGCCCTCCGGCTCCCCCTTCCTTCTTGGGGAAGGGGGTTGGGCGGTTAGGTTCTGTCCACAGGCCCTGGGTGCGTGGCGGAGTGAGTCGTTTCGACTGGAAAATCGAGGGGACCGTGGGTATCTCCGGGTCCAGTGGGGTTGTGATCCGGGCCGCAAGGGGGGAGCCATGCGCAGGGAATGGATACTCGGTTTCGGTCTGACAGGGATACTGAGCGGGTCAGCGGTGGCCCAGTTCGCGTCGGACCGTATGCCCATGACACCCACCCAGCCTCCGCAGAGCCCTCCGTTCGGCGGAGCACAACCGGCCGGGGTACCTCCCGCCGCAGCACAGACGCCCTCCCCGGGTGGATATGTCGCACCGGTCGGAGGGTTTCAGCCAGCAGGGGGACCATCCACGGGTGGTTTTCAGCCCGCCGGGGGAACCCAACCACCCCTCATCCCGAGTGCCGAAGACATCCCGACCGCGCTGCCCCTGAACCATCCGCTTCTCGTCCGGCCCGAAAATGGGGCTTACTTTCTCTGCGTGAAGAGTTACTCCCGTCCCAACCAACCGGACCCGACGAGGGATCCGGGCATGACCGCCCGGGAACTGGCGGAGGGCCTGGTTGCCGAAATCCGGCAGGCCCACCGCGCGAATGTCTACCTGTACGAGTACATATCAGACGAAAAGAAGACGCAGGCCCTGGCTCGGGCGGCTGCCCGCCAGCGAGCCCAGGCGTTCGGCGAATCCATCCAACAATTTCGCCTGCAAAGCCAGGCGCAGGGTCGGGAGTTTCTCCAAGCCGATGACAAGATGCACTATCAGACATTCCGCCTCCGCGACCAGATCGCAGTCCTTGTTGGTGGCTTCAGAACGGAAGATGAAGCGGTGCGGGCTCTGGCGGAAGTGAAGAAATGGGCACCCCCGCGAGACACACGCCTGATGGATGGGGGGGCACTCTCCAACTCGAGCGCGGACGGCAGAGGGGGGGTGATCGAAAGGACGTACTTCAACCCATTCGCCACCGCCATGGTCGTGCCAAACCCCACCATCCCAAAGCCACCCCAGGAGCCAGCCCCCAAGGTTGACCCGTTCGTGGTGAGGCTCAATGAGGGCAAGCCGTATAACCTTCTCAAGGCCCGGGGCACGTGGACGCTGGGGGTGAAATCGTTCTCCCCCCCTGTATTCCTCCAAACCAGGGACGACAACCCTGGAGGATTGATGCGGAAGATCGGGTTCGGCAAGGGCGGGGACGCGCTGGTTGCCGGGGCTGAGCAGGCCGAATCCCTGGCCAAGGCTCTGCGGGCGATGAAGGGGCCAAATCAGGAGCCGCTGCACCTGGAGGCATTCGTCCTGCACACACGAACGGGGAGCATCGTGACTGTTGGATCGTTCGATTCTCCGAACGACCCGGCCCTGGCCGCCACCCACCGACTCCTCGCCAATCTCAACTTCCAGGTCCGTCGCGACCCGGCGAACCCTCAACCGGTCCCGAACATGGACTCCGTATTCGAGAAGGAGATTTTGCCGATCCCCATCCCAAAACCTTAACGTAGTTTAAAGTTTAAAGTTTAAGAAGTTTAAAGTTGAAAACAGTTCAGCCATCTTTAATCTTTAATCTTTAAACTTTAAACTTTAAACTTTAAACTCCTTAAACATTAAACTCTTCTATCCTCCCGGGGAGACGAGTTTCAGCCCGATCAATGAGCAGATCAGGGTTGAGAGGAAGAACAATCGCCAGAGGGTCGCTGGGTCGTTGAACCAGATGATCCCGACGGCGGCCGTGCCGAACGCCCCGATTCCGGTCCACACAGCGTAGGCGGTCCCGAGCGGGATCTTCTGGGCGGCGAGGGTGAGCAACCCGAAACTGACGATCGACAGCAGCACAAACGCGGCTGACCACCCGAGTTTAGTCAGCCCCTCGGACAACTTCAGGCAGGTGGTAAACGCGCACTCGAAGCAACCGGCCAAGATCAGGTAAACCCAATACATATCCACTCCACCTAAAGGTTCGTGTTCCGACACGGTCTGATCCGTGAACCCAGTCGGGCCGTCTCAATCCCAGAGCAATCATCGGCATACCGGGAGTACGAGGCTCCTGACGAGCGTGAAGGTGGTGAGACAGGAGTCTAGTGCTACTATCGTTTGTCAAGAATGATGGCATTCCCGCCGATGCAATACTCCGGACAGGTTCGCGTATGAGGGGGCAGAATACGACGAGTTGGAGGCCATCCGCGTTCGTCCCGACACTGACTCAGTCGTGAGAGTTGGCCCACCCAAATCGGATGTGTTGGAACCAATGGAGGGTGCCGTGAAAAGGCTCGGCCGAGGGGTCGTGGGGCGGCCTGCCCAACCAAGCTCACAAGAGTTTAAAGTTTAAAGTTTATGATGGCTGACCTGTTTTCAACTTTAAACTTCTTAAACTTTAAACGACTTTACCGAGGCGGCATCAGGAACGCTACGACTCCCAAAACGAACTCTGCCGCCCCGGCCGCTTCATCGCTTTGTTAGGCGAACCACGTATCCCAACTCCGCTACTTCACCCATCTTTAGGACGGGTGACAAGCCACGCCACGCCATACACCGCAATAGCGATCAGGCCCGCCGCGAATATCCCTACCAAGGTAGCAGGCCAGTAACCCCACGACTCGCGCATCTCGGAGGTGATGTCCCGCCCGATGGCCGGACCCACGCCGACTGCAAACGCCAGCGGAATCAATCGCCGCCAGGTGATGGGGGGTGTGCCCGCTGAATTCGATTCCACCATCGGTGCGCCCTCTTTCGCCCGACACCCCAGCGACCACCCAGAGGATTAACCCACAGCGAGGTGGAGAACGGCGAGGACTGCCCAGTCCGGCCCGACTACACCGCAGCGAGAGCGAGCGAGCAGTTATGCCCACCAAACCCGAAGCTGTTGGAAAGAACCTTCTTGACCCGGACCTCTCGGGCCACGTTTGGGACGTAGTCGAGATCGCATCCGGAGTCGATGTCCTGATTCTCCAGATTGATCGTCGGGTGGATCACCCCATGCGTCAGGCTCAGAGAGCAGGCAATGGCCTCGACCCCACCACTGGCTCCGAGTAAATGCCCGATCATGCTCTTGGTGCTGGAGATCATCAATCGTCGGGCGTGATCGCCGAATACCGTTCTGATCGCCTTCGTCTCGGCCGCGTCGCCGAGGGGGGTACTGGTCCCGTGGGCGTTCAGGTACTGCACCTCGGTAAGGTTCCACCCGGCCTCGCGAATCGCAGCCCGCATTGCCTCGGCCGCCCCGATTCCGTCTTCGTGTGGGGCGGTGATGTGGTAGGCGTCGGCAGTGTTCCCGCAGCCGCATATCTCGGCGTAGATCCGGGCACCGCGAGCTTTCGCCCGCTCGTAGTCCTCAATGACGAGGATTCCCGCCCCCTCGCTTAGCACGAATCCGTCGCGGTCTCGGTCAAACGGTCGGCTAGCCCGGGTCGGGTCGTCGTTCCGCTCCGACAATGCCCGGCAGGCGATGAACCCGCTTAGCCCCATCGGGGTGATCGCGGCTTCGGTCCCACCGGTCACCATGATGTCGGCAAACCCGTAGGCAATCTGCCGCATTGCGTCGCCGATCGCGTGCGCGGCGGACGAGCAGGCGGTGCTGACGGTGGTATTCGGACCCTTGAGATGGTAGCGGATCGAGATGTTCCCGGCGGCCGAGTTGGCGATCATTTTGGGGATCACGAACGGGCTGAGTCGGGATGGCCCCTTGGTCCGGAGGGTCTCATGCCCTTCCTCGAACTCGGCGATGCCGCCGATCCCACTGCCGAGAATACACCCACACCGGAAGGGATCTTCGGTTGAGAGGTCGAGTCCACTGTCCCGAATCGCCTCGGCCGTGGCGACAAGGGCGAACTGACTGAACCGATCGAGACGGCGAACGGCCCGGGGCTCGATGACGGGATCGGGGCGGAAATTCTTGACTTCCCCCCCGAATCTGACCTTGTATGAGCTGGTGTCGAAGAGTGTCAGCGGCGCAATCCCGCATACACCGGCGAGGAGCCCTCGCCAGTATTCCGGCACGTTCAGCCCGATCGGGTTCACAGTGCCGAGCCCGGTGATCACCACCCGCCGGCGTGTGGTAAGAGCAGTCACTGTTGTTGCTTGTCCTTGACCGCTTTCTCGATGTAGTCGATCGCCTCGCCGACCGTCTTGATTTTCTCGGCCTGGTCGTCTGGGATCTGGATGTCAAACTCCTCTTCCAGTTCCATCACCAGTTCGACGATGTCGAGGGAGTCGGCCCCGATGTCCTCGATGAAGGCGGTATTCCGGGTGACCGTTTCCTTGTTCACCGCCAAGTGCTCGCAAACGATCTCTATCACACGTTGCTCAACGGACACGGTTCGACCCTCCGGCGGTGGGGGATACCCACCGCGAGCCCCGCGGCCAGCCCGGCTCCGACCGGCCGCCACGGCACCTGGGAACGTATTTGTGTGGACCGCATCGGCCTGCGGAGGACCGAGCGGGATGCCCCTTCAACCCGATGCCGGTGTTACACGAACAGAAATCTACTGACGCGGCCCGGAAAAGGAAAGACTTTCCCCGCGCGGCCCGGAAATGCGGGATGACGAAACCCGAATCCCGGTTCGAACCAGTCAGCCACCTGACCCAGAAGGAGCCTGCCCAGCGAGAACGCTTGGTCCTCATGATTTTGCCGTTCTTGCCCAGTTCTTCACGCCGGGACGTTCCGGAAATCGGCTTTCCGGTGGACCCGCTTCATTAGCCCGGCAAGCACCCGGCCCGGACCGATCTCGTAGAACCGCTCGACCCCGGCAGTGAGTAATCCTCGCATCGTTTCGTCCCACCGCACCGGGGAGACAACCTGTTTGACGAGAAGGTCGCGGATCTCGGCTGGGCTGGTATGAGGCTGGGCGTCCACATTGGACCACACCGGGACTGATGGAATCCGGAGTTCCACGCCTGCGAGGGCTGTCGCCAATTTCTCATCCGCTGGCTTCATGATGTCGGTGTGGAACGCCCCAGCCACGGAGAGCCGGCTGGCCCGGATGCCGCCCCGCTCCTGGCAGATCTGCTCGATCTGCTCCAGCGCTGCGGCAGAGCCCGAAACGACTGTGTTCCCTGGACACAGATAGTTGGCAATTTCCAATTTCCCGGCCATCCGAGCCTCGGATACGAGAACCTCCACGTCCGGTATGTCAAGCCCAATAATCGCAACCATTCCCGAAGGGGTCGCCTCGGCCGCGACTTGCATTGCTTCGCCGCGGGCTTTCACCACTTTCAACCCGTCGGAAAACGTGATCGCTCCGGAAAAAACCAGTGCGGTGTACTCACCCAGGCTCAATCCGGCTGTCGCCACCACATCCGCCACCGCAGTAGGCTGGGTGATCCGGAGTTGTTCGAGGGCAGCGAGGCTGGCAACAAAGATGGCCGGTTGGCTCACATCGGTCGCGCTCAATCGTTCGGCCGGGCCGCCCACACAGACCGCGATCAGGTCATACCCCAAAACCTCGGACGCTTCGTCGAACAGGGTTTTCGCTGTGGGGATGGTGTTGTACAAGGTGCCAGCCATGCCGACCGTCTGAGCGCCCTGTCCCGGAAAGAGGAATGCGGTGCGGGGCATGGTTTGGGGTCCTTCCGCAAGTCCAAAACGCACCTGTCGTTCAGAAACCGGAGCGACCGGTCCGTTCGGTTCTCAGAGCCATTCCGCTCTCCGGCCGGAGTCGGAGGTATCCCGTGATTCGACACTCATCGCCCCATTTCTCGCCGAGACCCACCCGGAACTGGCAGTGGTGTCCGGCTGCCCGCCAAGTCGAACGCCTTTTCCCAGCCCGGGACCACGCTCTGGGACGTGTGAATCATGGTCAACCGGTCGGCGGTGGCTGGTTACTAATGGAGGGGCAAAATCGGGCGCGGGTCACCTCCATGTCCGGTCTGACCCCAGGGGGAGCAGACTACCTCCCCTGATTGGAGCGGGCAAGGTTACTTCGCCTTCTCGGCCGCTTCCATATCGATCACTTCTCGACCCTGGTAAGTTCCGCAGTTCGGGCAGAGCCGGTGGGGGAGGACCGGTTCGTTGCACTTGGGGCAATACTGGATCTGGACCGGGGTCACATGGTGGTGGCTCCGGCGGTGCCCTTTGCGGGATCGGGAAGTACGTCGCTTGGGTACGGCCATGACAATTCTCGCGGCAAATCCAGCTTGCGAAATAAGACGGTTATACTAGGACGGCAGGCCAAGTGCGTCAAGGACGCCAGGCGGTTGGGCCGACCGCCCGTTTCCCGTATCGTGAGGGGTAAGGTACGTTTCGACCCGGTCCCAGACAAGGCAGCGGCTCATCTCCGGTCCACCTTTCATTCGCGGGGAGGCGGATCGGAGGTGAACCGGTTTTCCTCCCTTCCCCAAGCAGGGGATGGGATGGAGGGAGGGTTCCCGATGGATCAACTCTGGGCCCCGTGGCGGCTGGCCTACGTGGCTGCCCCGAAAGACAAGGACCGCCCGGCGGACGAGGATTGCTTTCTCTGCCGGGGAGTTATGGCGACCGATGACCGAGCGAATCTCCTCGTCCATCGATCCGGGCTCTCGGTCGTAGTTTTGAACCGATTCCCCTACAACAACGGCCACTTGTTGGTCGCGCCGATGGCTCACAAGAGCCGGCTGGACGAACTGACCACGGACGAGTTACTCGACCTGCAACTTGTCCTGCGGCGAATGCTCGGGGTACTGGAGCGGCGGATGTCGCCGAACGGGTTCAATGTCGGGCTGAACCTCGGCCGGGCAGCCGGTGCCGGACTCCCCGGCCACCTGCACTGGCACATCGTTCCGCGGTGGAACGGCGACACCAATTTTATGCCAATCCTGACCGATACCCGGGTCATTGTCCAGTCGCTGGATGCGCTCTACGACCTGATTCGCGAGGGGATCGAATGATCCAGGGGGCGGGAAGCCCTCTTCACCCCTCACTTCCTTGATGTCCCCACCCCCGGCACCGAGCAGAGGTGTTGAACGGGGTCGGTTCGACGGGGCATGAGGAGCTTCGCCACCAGGGCCGTCCAGCCGGTCTGGTGGGTCGCACCCAGCCCAGCTCCGGTGTCTCCGTGGAAGTACTCGGGGAACAACAGGTGGTCGCGGAAGTGCGGGTCGGTCTGATAGGTCGGGCAATTCCCGTGAACTGGCCTGCGGCCGTGCTCGTCCCGGAGGAAGATTTGAGCCAGTCGGGCCGACAGGTCATCCGCGATGGCTTCGAGTGTCCGCATCTGGCCCGACCCGGTCGGGTGTTCGACCAGGAAATCCCCGCCGTAATAGTGGTGGAATTTCTGAAGGCTCTCGATGAGCAGGTAGTTGACCGGGAACCAGATCGGTCCGCGCCAGTTCGAGTTCCCCCCGAACATCCACGAGTCCGACTCTCCGGGCACGTAATTGACAGTCAGCCTGTGCCCGTTGGCGGCGAGTGTGTAGGGGTGATCCTGGTGGTACTTTGAGAGCGCCCGAATCCCGTAGGGGGACAGGAACTCGGCCTCATCAAGCATCCGGCGCAGTAATTTTTTCATTCGGCTCCCGCGCAGGAGCGAGAGCAACCGTCGCTCCCCCAGTCCAGGCTCGCTCCACCGCGACACCAGATTGGCCAGGTCCGGACGGGAATTCAAGAACCACTCCATCCGTCGAGTGAAATCGGGCAATTGAGCCAAGATGTCTGGCTCCAGGGTTTCGACTGCGAAGAGCGGGATTAGTCCGACCATGGAACGAACCCGGAGGGTCACGGTTTTTCCGTCCGGCGTGTGAAGTTGGTCGTAGAAGAATTCGTCCGTCTCATCCCAGAGCCCCTGGCCGCGGTTGCAGAAATCGGCCATCGCTTCGGCAATGTGGAGAAAGTGCTCGAAGAACTTGGATGCCAGATCCTCGTACACCCGGTTGCAGAGTGCCAATTCCAAAGCAATTCGGAGCATGTTCAGGGCGTACATGGCCATCCAGCCGGTCCCGTCTGACTGGTTGATAAACCCACCCGTCGGGAGCGGCTTGCTGCGATCGAACACACCGATGTTGTCGAGCCCCAAAAAGCCACCCTGGAACAGGTTGCGACCCTGAGCGTCCTTCCGGTTCACCCACCAGGTGAAGTTCAGCATGAGCTTGTGGAACATCCGCTCCAGGAAGGCGATGTCGCCACGGTCCCCCCGTGCTTTCCGGTCGATCTGGAACACTCGCCAGGTGGCCCAGGCGTGGACCGGCGGGTTGACGTCCGAGAAGTTCCACTCGTAGGCCGGCAACTGGCCGTTGGGGTGCATGTACCATTCCCGGGTCATCAGCAACAATTGTTGCTTGGCGAACTCCGGGTCGATTGCTGCGAATGGGATCATGTGGAAAGCGAGATCCCACGCAGCGTACCACGGATACTCCCACTTGTCCGGCATCGAGATCACGTCGTCATTGGTCAGGTGGCCCCAGTCTCCATTGCGGATGTCTCCACGACCGGGTGGCGGCTTGGGTGGGGTGGGATCACCCTGGAGCCACTCTCGGACATCGAGCGAGTAGAATTGCTTGGTCCACAAGAGTCCGGCGATCGCCTGACGCTGGACTGCCCTGGCGTCCGGGTCAGTCATTCCCCGCTGGAGGCTGGCGTAGAACTCATCAGCGTCCTGCTGGCGGGCAGCAAACACGGCGGCAAAGTCCGAGAAGGGGTCGGGGATGTCCTGCCCGGAATTGGTCGGGGCAAGGTTCAGCCGGGCGCGGACGGTGAGGGCCTCACCAGGGGGGACCAGGGCTGTGAACCACCCGGCGGCCTTGGTGCCGGTCCGGGCCGGGTTGACTGCGGTCAACTTCCCGTCCACCACGTACTCGTGGAAGGCATCCTTGAAGTATCCCGTTTCGGAGGTCTTGAAGAGCTTTGGGGCGTTCGTCTCGTTTTCGCAGAAGAGCATCTCCGGGCGGCCATCGAGGTGAAACCGGAAGTCGAGCCAGGCCGGATGATGGAGGTGCAGTGCGTTTGGCCCGACCTGGCTGATCGCAGGCTTGGGAGTACCTGATTTCCAACTCCAGGTGTTCCGATACCAGGCATGGAGGAGCAGGTGAATCGGGGCCGGGTCAGGGCCGCGATTGTGGGCTGTCACCCGCATGAGGAGATCCATCGGGGCGGCCTTGGCGTACTCGACTTCGATGTCGAAATAGCGGCCGCCGTCGAAGACGCCGGTATCGATCAGCTCGAATTCGGGCTCGTGGCGAGAGCGATGCTGATTCACATCGACCAGGCGTTCGTAGGGAAACGCTGCATGCGGGTACTTGTAGAGGAACTTCATGTACGAGTGGGTTGGGGTCGAATCGAGGTAGTGGTACACCTCTTTCACGTCTTCGCCGTGGTTCCCCTCGTCGTTCGTCAGCCCGAATAACCGCTCTTTCAGGAACGCATCCTTTCCATTCCACAGGGCAACGGCCAGGCAGAGGCGCTGGCGGTCGTCGGACACTCCGGCGAGCCCATCTTCGCCCCAGCGGTAGGCCCGACTGCGGGCGTGTTCGTGCGGGAAGTACCTCCAGGCGTCGCCACCGGGACTGTAGTCCTCACGGACCGTCCCCCACTGCCGTTCGGCCAGGTAGGGACCCCACTTCTTCCACCACGCCCGGCCGTGCTCGGTCTCGCCGAGTCGCTGTCGTTCGACGCCCATCACACCCCCTGCGACACATCCATCCGGAAAACCTGGATCGTAACCGGTCGGCGGGCAGCCCGCGCGGAGAATCCGGTGATTGAGAGGAAAGGTTTTCCGAGAAAGGCTGTTATAGCGAGAAGGCGGTGCCTCCAAACATCTCCGGCCGGCACCGTCGCCTGAACTTATAACAACATCATTGCACCCATCACTGTCCGCGAGTAAGATGCGAGGATCTGGTTAGAGTCCGCCTCGTGGAGGCTGCCCATGAGCTACCAATTCCTTGTCCTCACTGGTCCGAAGGCTCGCCGGACCATCACGATTCAACCCGGACCAGACCGATTGATGGGGCGTAGCGAGAAGGCGTTCTACCAATTCCCGGATGACCCCCGAATCTCACGCTTCCACTGCGAGGTTCTGCTTGAGGGAGAACAGCCGACTGTGATCTGCCGAGGGGGCTCCAGCGGCACCCTGGTCAACGGGAAACCGGTCACCCGTCACACCCTGAAACTTGGAGATGTCCTTCGCATCGGAGACACCGAACTTCGACTTGTGATGGGTGACTTCGCCCTCAAGGATGCACTCGGAGCCATCGACCCCAACGCCTCACTCCCGATCACTGCGGAACTCGCTCTCACTGAGGTGGAAGCGATCTCGGGAAAGACGCTGGCGCACTACGAAATCGGCCATGTGATCGGCCAGGGCCGCTGCGGGTTAGTCTTCCATGCCAACGACACAAAGGACAACCGGTCGGTCGGGCTGAAAGTGTTGCACCCGTCTTACTCCAAGGACGAGGAGATGATGCAGCGGTTCGTCCGGGGGATGAAGACGGCCATGCCGCTGCGGCATCCGAACCTGATCTCGATTTATAGTGCTGGCAAGACGGGCGGATATTGTTGGATCGCAATGGAGTACATCGCTGGCGAATCCCTCAAGGAGGTGATTGCCCGGATCGGGGTCGCGAACAGGCTTGACTGGAAGAACGCATTCGGGATGACCCTGGAGATTGCCCGGGCATTGGAGTATGCCCACGGGCACGGCCTCGTCCACCGCAACGTGACCCCGACGAACATCATGCAGCAGGCCACCGATCAGGTCTGCAAGCTCAGCGATTTGATGCTGGCCAAGGCGCTGGAAGGGGCTGAGAACATCACCCGCCCGGGTGAGGTTCTCGGGGAGTTGGAGTATCTCTCACCCGAACGAACCCGTGGGGTCACGGAACTCGATGCCCGTTCGGACCTGTATGGCCTGGGCGCGACAGCCTACGCCCTGCTCACCGGCCGGCCACCGTTCGAGGGGGGGACGGTCATCGAGAAGTTCACCAAAATCCGCCAGCACGAGCCGGTTCGACCGACGAAGTACCAAAAGACGATCTTGCCCGAGTTTGAGGGAATGATTCTGAAATTGCTTGCCAAGAAGCCCGAGGATCGCTACCAGTCCGCCAGCCATTTGATCCGCGATCTGAACCGAATTCTTGGCAAGGCGGCGTTGGTAAAAGAATGAACCCGGCAAACGATGTTGCGATTGCTGACCCGTGATGGGGTTGGCGAGTTCTCCAGCGATAAACTGTGGAGGGAATGCAACATAAGTGTCTTTTGTCTGCTCACAATTTCGCTGCAACTGTTGCGTTAGTCGATGGGCGTGAACCGTCCCACCTGTCTGCTGCCTTTGTCGGGCCTGTTACAGAGCCGACTCCGCTTCACGGTTCCCGGACGATCTCGATCTTCCGACACCTTCTGAAAGTCCCGAGCAATCGCTCAATCCCCGCCGCGTAGTCCTGCTGCCGAGTGTTCCTGAGGGCTGGATAATGCAGGACCAGGATGCTCTCGCACTCACTGTTGCGGGGTTCGAGCAAGAACCGAATGTCTCGTCTCAACACATTATCGAGTTTATGATTATCGGGCTCGACCAGGAATGTCATGTGAGTTGCCTTTCCCCTTTTCCAGAGACGGACCAGGAAATTCCAGAGACGGACCAGGAAATGACCTCCATCTGGGTCCCAGAACTCGGCTAGATGGCGCATAATGAGACATGTGCCCCAGTTGTGGTGCTGGAAGCGTACGGTGGGTTTCTGCCCCGGTTTTCTCTGGCCGGTGATCCATGTATCGATTAGTAGGCAGGAGGACATGCCACGGGTGAGATGGTATTCCTTCAGGGCAACAGCATTCACTTTCGTGCCGGGGGGAGGCTTGGTTAAGAACTCCTCGCCAGCAGGCGAAAGGGGGAGGATGATCGAGACACTAATGGGCATCCAGACCTCGCCCGGGGACTGCCGGTCGAGGATGAGAAACGACTTGATCTTGTTCCGATGGTCATCCCAAGGGATGTCGTCGCGGGTCGCCGTCCACTGGCACCACGTCTCGTACAACTCACGGCGTTTGTCGCCCAACAACCCAGGGTGCGCGTCGCAAATCTCGATCTCTTGGTCCGAGAATCGCACGAACGGCTCAAGATCCTCGCGCCTCCGAACTGCCCGGTAACGAAAACGGAAACCCTCCGTGTTGGTCGCGCGGGGTGGCAGGGAGAAGACCTGGAGCCCGACGTCACCCGTAGGCAGTTCGCCGAAGTGTTCTTCGATCTTGGGGATGAGCTTATCCACCGTATCCCTAACCCGCTCTGGGTCGGCCGAACAGTCGCAGCCTTGCCAAGAACAGAGTGGCCGCAGTGACTCGGGCAGCCCCTGTGGGTCCGGCATTTTCGCTGGATCTACGAGGACCGGGAGAATGCAGACCAGAGGAGCCTGGCCAGGCCCGGTCGAGGCGTTGCGCCGCAGCACCGTCTCGACTTCGCGCCGGACCCAATCCTTCTCATCGTGCAAGCGAGGGTCGCCATGCCATGTAACGTCAATCACAGGAATCAAGACTTCGCACGCTTCCAACTCGCCTCTGATCTTACGGTCCCATTCATTGCCCGCTTCAATCCCCTGGCGGTCAAAGAACACATGGCAACCGCCAAACTGTTTTTTCAGAATGACGGCGATTTCTCGGGCAATCTCCCTGCTGGGAGACCGACGATAGCTGACAAAAATGCGTGCCATGAGTGGAATCCTTAGCGGACCTTGGAAGGGAATGCACCCCCGATGGCCTTGACAAAAAGCAACACGCGTCAGTGCCGATCAGGCCAGAACGGATTACGATACCAGGAGACTCGGCCGGTGACTTTGCAAGCCTGTCGCCGAGTGTTGCTAGAGTGACTACGCTGAACGCTGACCATTGGATTGTTTTTTTCAGCCGAATTCATGGATCGCGCCGCTTGGCCGATTGCTCCCGCCCCGAGCGTTTTCCGGATTTGGGAGCGGCCGATTGCGGCAGGGCGAACTCGCCAAAAACCACTGCGATTTCAGGGATTTCTCGATCCAAATGGGGTGAGTTTTCCATTGAAATCTTAGCTAAGATTCAGGATTGCCTGGATAATCAGGCATTGTTCTAGAGAGATTTCATGCGTTTGCCCTGATTGCGGTCGGTGGCCCTTGGACTGGCGCACTGGCCGGCCCTGGTGATGTTTGGAATGGTGTATCGATCGTTCGATCGGGATCGCCTTGTGCCGGGCTGGGTGGCTGGGTGGCATCCTCCGAACCCGAACTTCGGGAGGAGTATGTAGTCATTCCATTTAATCGTCGTTTGAGACGAGAAGAGGAGGTGTTAACCGATTTATTACGGCTTGTTCGTGAGACTGGCTCTGCCCTCGAACGAACGGGCACGCTTTCACCACTGAAGTGGGCCACCACCAAAATCCGACTGTCTCGATACCCCATCTGACCGCATGCCGATGTGTCCGGCTCCTGCCGTATTTCTCCTGACCCACCAGCGCCATCCCCGAACCGCTGCCTCGGTCCCTGTGTCTACCCCATCAGACTCCCGACCCGAGGACATGCCCTTGTCACCCAGTCGTAGCCACGCTGCCCGGATTGCCCAGGACACGGTCGATATCGTCGCCGCCGGACGATACTCGAACCCGGCGGGTCGGACCGTTCACATTCGTCACCTCGTCGACGCCGCCCGGGATGGGACCGTGTCCTACCCGCCGGATGCCAACCTCCCAAAGATCGTCACGTCGGACCGCGAGACTCGGTTCGAGGTGGTTCCCGAAACAACCCTGGCTGCGGCCTGGCGGCTGGTCGGGGAGGGGCACCGGGTGGTCGCTCTGAACTTCGCTTCGGCCCGTCATCCGGGCGGCGGGTTCCTCAACGGAGCCCGTGCGCAGGAAGAATCGCTCTGCCGCGCCAGTGGTTTGTACCGGTGCATAAACGGGAACCCGATGTACGCTCACCACGCTCCGATGCCGGGCGGGATGTACACGAATTACGCGATTTACTGCCCCGAAGTGCCCGTCATCAAGGACGACGACGGCACGCTTTTGGATGAGCCCTACCTGTGCAGTTTCATCACGTCGCCCGCGGTGAATGCGGGGGCCATCCGGGATCGGGAGCGAGGACTGGTTGCAGGGGAGATGGAGCGACGGGTCGACAAAGTGCTGGCGATTGCAGCCGGTCACGGTCACGATGCGGCGGTGCTCGGGGCCTGGGGTTGCGGCGTGTTCAAGAATGACCCGGGGATGGTCGCCGACCTCTTCCGCTCGGCCCTGGTCACGCGGTTTGCGGGCGTCTTTCCCCGGGTGGTGTTTGCCGTTTACGATTCGTCGGCCGATGCTCACGTGTTCGGGGCGTTCCGGGACCGGTTCGGGGCCGCTAGCGAACTGCCAGGGTGAACTCCGGGTTCCCCTGCGGGTCGGCCGCCCGTATCAGGCGGAACTCCTTGCCAAATACGGCCGACTTGACCCACCCGTCTTGCTCGCGGGTGCGGGTGTATTTCTTGGCCGCGCGTCGGAAGACCGTGAACTCGATCTCCTTCCCGCGGGCATCGACGACCCAGTATTCCGGGATTCCCGCCGCCCAGTACGCCTCGACGAGTATCTGATTGTCCTTCTTCTCTGAGCTGTCGCTGACGACCTCCAGGACCATGTCCGGAGTCCCTTCCAGTTCGACAAACCCGCCGTCTTTCCCCGCGACCAGTCGGATTCGGTCGGACGCCAGGGTGGCTGCGGAAAGGAAGATCGCGTCCGGGTTCCCCGACAGACCGGTGTCCGGGTGGGTCAACAGGGCACCGTCGGGCAGGAGCCGTCCCAACTTCGCAGCCTTCACGAGGCCCCGCAACACGGTGGTGATTTCCCCTTTCAAGTCGACATGGGTGAAGATCTGCTCCTTGCTCATGTCGACCCAGACCTCACCATTGAGGAACCATGTCCTGGCTTTCTCGGGGAGGCCCCCGACATCCAACCAGTGGCGGAACGTATCAACGCCCTTGACCCACTCGGGAATCGAGACGACACCAGTGTCTGCGACAACTGTCGCCATCAGATCCTTTCACTTTCGAGCCAAATCACTTGGGCGTAACCGGTCGGGCTCNNGACTCAAAACCTCGGCTTTGGCGAGAGCCCGACCGGTTACACCCAAATCACTTGCACGGGTGCGAATCCGGTCAGCGTCCTACTTCACTTCCAGGGTGAACTCCGGATGATTCAGCGGCCCGGTGCGTCGGATCAGTCGGAACGATTTGCTGAACACTCCCGACTTCGCCCAGCCCGCTGATTTCCGAGTTGGGGTGTATCCTTTTGGTCCGCGTTTGAGCAGATCAAACACGATTTCCTCCCCGCGAGCATCGACCAGCCAGTATTCCGGGATACCGGCTTCCCAGTAGGCTCCCCGCAGGGTCAAGTTGTCCTTCTTCTGCGAACTGTTGCTGACCACTTCCAAAACCATGTCTGGGGTGCCTTGCAACTCGATGAACCCCTCTTCTTTTGCCTCGATCAGTTTGACACGACCCGTGGCCAGGGCATCGTGAGAGACGAACGTCCCGTCCGGGTTCCCTGACAATTGGGCAGTCTCGTTCGTGACCAGGACACCGTTGCACCAATAATATCCGATGGCCGCTTGGCGGATGTAGCCACCAAGTACGATCGCGATCTCGGTTTTCAGCAGACCGTGGGTGAAGATTTGTTCGCGGCCCATGTCAACCCAAACCTCCCCCTTGTAATAATCCACCCGGGTCTTCTCCGGCAGGTCATTATCCCCGAGCCACTCCCGGAACCCGGCGAGGCTCTCTCGGGCACAGTCGGGAACGTGGATCGTCCCTGCGTCGAGTGTTACGGTCAGGCTCATGATTGCTCCTCGGTTGGTCGCTGGATTCTACCCCGCGACGGGGCGGCCGTCGTCGCCAGTTTCGCTGGCCTCGGGAGCGGGTTCGTCGACCGGTTCACGTGCCGGCAATTTCACTCCGCGCTTCACCAGGGCCTGGCGGAGGAGGTATTCGATTTGCCCATTCAAACTGCGGAGATCGTCCTCGGCCCATGTCTGGACCGCAGCCAGCACCGCCGGATCGATCCGCAACAGGAATGCCTTCCGCGCCATGACCACCTCGGAGCATCGGGGCGAACCCGGGAAGGACAGGTTCACTTCGTTCCAAGCGCTGACTTGAGGAACCCCGCCACCTCGCCGACAAGTTCCGGGTGGAGCGGGACGTACGGGTCGCCGTACACCGGAAGCTGTGTCGCCCGATCGGTCGTCGGAACCCGCTTGAAGAGGTGATTCATTTCCGGAATCACCCGGTGGATGGAACCGGGCCTGGCCTGGGTGAGACGCTCGCCATCGGCCGGTGGCACCTGGATATCGGTGGTCCCGTTAACCACCAGGACCGGGCCGGGGAACCCTTTGACCAGCGTGGCCGGGTCGTACCGGAACGCCGAGATCAGGTAGGGCTGCACAGACGGATGGAACAGCCCCCCGAGCAAGGGGGGAACGTCCTTCACCGTCCGTCCGGCCTCGAGTTCAGAGAGGATCGACAGACTGGAATCGAGAAGCGTCTGGGGGAGGTTGGCACGGGGAGTGTTCTTGAGTTGCTCGCGGAGGATCTCCGCGAGTGGGCGGCCTGGGCCGCACAACGAGATATACGCATCGAACTTCGCGTCCTTCGCTGCGACGAGCCCGATCAGTCCCCCCTCGCTGTGTCCGGCGAACCCGATCTTCGTGAAGCGAGGATCTTTCCGGAGAAAACCGACCCATGCGGTCACATCGGCCGCGTAGGTGTCGAGCCGGATGTCCTCCTCCTTTGCCAGTGCTTTCCGGCTGGCCGCGACCCCTCGTTTATCGATCCGCACGACTGCGATCCCTCGCGCAGCGAGCGCCCGGCCGAGCATCTTCAGGCTGTTGTTTCGCAAGAGTGTCTGGTTCCCGTCGCGGTCGGTCGGTCCAGACCCGGGGTGCAGGAGGACGACCGGCCAGGGACCGCGGCCGCTCGGGAGGTCGATCGTCCCGTACAGCATCCCGGTCGGAGTTTCGAGGGACACCGCTTCCCCGACCAGTCTCGGCGACGGGGCTTCGAGAATGGACGGTGGAAGCGTGGCAGCGAGGAGAGTCAGAGCAAGCATGTGGCACCTGGTAAGGCGTGTGGCGGATGGAAGATGAACTGCCGTCTGGGATTGCCGGGCCTTGGGGATCAGTTGTAAAGCGTCCCGGTGTTGAGTACCGGCTGGGGGTTGCCGTGGCCGCAGAGCACGACGAGCAGGTTGCTGACCATCGCGACTCGTCGCTCGGCATCCAGTTCGACCACGTTGCGTTGCTGGAGCATTTCGAGTGCGTTCTCGACGATCCCGACAGCCCCGGCGACGATCTGGGCACGGGCAGCGACGATCGCTCCGGCCTGCTGCCTCTGGAGCATCGCGGCAGCGATCTCCGGTGCGTAGGCGAGGTAGCTGATCCGGGCCTCCTGGATCTCAACCCCCGCCTGGAGCATTCGCGCCTGAAGATCCTGCCGAAGCTGAGCGGCGACCTCCTCAATGTGCCCGCGGAGGGAGTGGACCTCGGTCCCGGGGGCATCGTAGTGATACCGACTGGCCAGATTGCGAAGCGCGGCATCGGCCTGGAGTTCGACGAATTTTTCGTAGTCGTCCACGTTGAACACCGCGCCAGCCGCGTTTACAACCCGCCACAGCACCACGGCCGCGATCTCGATGGGTGTCCCATCGGCATCGTTCACCTTGAGCGGCTGGCGACGCTGGCTGGCCTGTACCAACACGCGCCCGACCGCATCCTTCTGCTCCTCGGTATGGCTCATTCCGGTCTCGAAGGTCCGCACCCGGAATGACACCCGGGTTCGCCAGTAGAACGGGTTGCCGTAGAAGAATCCGACCGCCCGAACTGTTCCGACGTATTTCCCGAACAACTGCACCACCCGAGCCTGGTTCGGCCCGTTCACAACGAACCCAGGCAGGCTCACCAGCCAGACAAGGCACAGGGGGAAAATCGCCCACGCCACATGGGGTTCCTGCCACCAGACGCCCAGCACGATCAACCCAATGATTGTGCCCAACAGCCCGACCACCCAGGCCAGCCCGAGATATCCCGAGCCCAGTTTCAGTTCCCGATCGTCCATCGTCGCACCTTCTCGATATCGGAGTGATATCACATTGACATCGTACTCGCTACCCATCTCTTCGCCAACTGGGGACGAAGATTTTTTCCCGCAGAGCAACGTCCTGGGTGTTTGTGTAGAACAACAGGGGCGATGCCCTGGGCTGAACACGACCGGCCATTCGGGCTGGAACCTGGACATCGAGAGCCATCCGAAGAACCCCGACCTCCCCAGAACGACTCTCTGTGGGAAGTCCTTTCTCTCCCGGTTTTGCACTTCACCATGATCCGACTCGGCGTGAATATCGATCATGTGGCGACCATCCGTCAGGCCCGACGGGGACGCGAACCGGACCCCGTCGCGGCGGCTGTGCTGGCTGTTCTTGGCGGAGCTGACGGAATCACCATTCACCTCCGGGAAGACCGCCGGCACATCCAGGACCGCGATGTCTACCTCCTCCGGGAAACGGTCACCGTCCGGCTGAACCTGGAGATGGCGGCGTATGACGAGATTCTTGCCATCGCACTGAAGGTCAAGCCCGACGAGGCGACACTGGTGCCCGAGAAGCGGCAGGAGGTGACCACTGAGGGCGGGCTGGACGTGATCGCGACCGAATCCGCCACTCGCCCGGCGGTGGATCGGCTAAAGGCTGCGGGGATTCACGTTTCGCTCTTTATCGATCCAGATCTCGCCCAGGTCGATCAAGCGAAGAGGCTCGGGGCGGATGCCATCGAATTCCAGACGGCGAGCTACTCGGAGGCAGTGGGTGCGGTGGCGGTCGCAGCCGAGCTAGCCAAACTGGAGCAGGCCACGGCTCACGCTCGTGGGCTCGGACTGCACGTCCATATGGGTCACGGACTCAACTACCAGAATGTGAAACCCATCGTCCGAATCGCCGGTGTAGAAGAGCTGAACATCGGGCACTCGATCGTGTCGCGTGCGGTGCTGGTCGGGCTTGATCGGGCTGTCCGCGAGATGAAGCAGGTCATGCAGGAGCACTATCCGAACCCCAGGAAGCCAGGCTGAGCCAAGGATTGTCCCATTATAGAAGCAAGCATCAATCTAACGGGAGGGCGAGGCTCCTGCCGAGCGTCAGGGTGGTACGGCTCGTCAGGAGCCTCGCCCTCCCGTGCGCACGTCTGAATCCACTTTTCGCACATGCGATCCTTTGGGCGTGCTCATGCCCCGGGAGGGTTCTCGACGACCTCTTTCATCTCCTTGGGGCACTTCTCCCAGGTCCGCATGTATGTTTCTTCGAGAGGGGCCTGAACATAGGTGTGTTGGTCGAGAAAGATTGGCATGGCCAGAAGCAGGTCGCCGACTGCCGCAGGGTCCAAGTAAGCGGTGTACGATGGTTCGACAACATACGAGAGGAGTGTCAGGGGCTTGTCGGCGGGTTGTGTATAGTCGTTATCTCGGACCTCGTCCCAGATGACTCGATGAATCCCGTTCGGGTCACACGGACTTGGAGGGAAAAGGTCGATGACCAGGACGTGAATCCCACGAGAGAGGAAGTCCAGCGTTTTGGCCACGAACGCCCGGATGGAATGCTCGCGGTCCTTATTCCCAGGTGAGACGATCTCGATAACGGCAACCAGCTTGCCAAGCGTGTTCCGCACGCCAACACGGTTTGCCTTGGCCGCATAGGATGTGGCCTCCGTCACCTGATTGAAATGGCGTGCTATGGGAAGGGTCGTCGCCACCTCGACCCCGCTGTTCGGCTCGACCAGGGCGAAGTAACCTTTCGGCAGCACCCCGCTGTTTAGCCCCTCTGCGAGCAGAACCGTCCAGGACTGGTGGAAGTGGTGGAATAGCCCCACTTCCGCCCGTGACCAGTTGTGGATCGGCATCGTCGCGCCTCAGGCTCACGTCAGTGTGACGCTCGCCAGGAAGTCGGCATTCGTCTTGTGCTTGCCGAGTTGCTTGAGCAGTAATTCCATCGCCTCGACCGGGTTCATGTCCGAGAGCACCTTGTGCAGGATGTAGATCATCCGCAACTCCTCCGCGTCCCGGAGTAACTCCTCCTTCCGGGTGCCACTGCGGTTCACATCCACCGCCGGGTAGACACGGCGATCGACCATCCGCCGGTCCAGGTGGACCTCCATGTTCCCGGTCCCCTTGAACTCCTCGAAGATGACCTCGTCCATCTTCGAACCGGTATCGACCAGAGCGGTCGCCAGGATGGTCAAGCTCCCCCCTTCGTCGATGTTCCGGGCTGCCCCAAAGAACCGCTTCGGCTTGTACAAAGCGGTCGCATCCAGGCCGCCCGACAGCAACTTCCCCGAGCCCGGGGAGACCGTGTTGTATGCTCGCGCCAGCCGGGTGATCGAATCGAGCAGGATCACCACGTCTACCCCGTACTCGACCAGTCGCTTGGCTTTCTCGATCACCATCTCGCTGACCTGAACGTGCCGCTCCGGTGCCTCGTCGAATGTGGAACTCACGACCTCCACCTTCGGACCCTTCACCGTTCGACTCATGTCCGTCACTTCTTCCGGACGCTCGTCGATCAGCAGGACGATCACGTAACACTCGGGATGATTGTGGATAATCGCGTTCGCCATCTTCTGAAGTAGAACCGTCTTCCCGGTCCGCGGCGGGGCCACGATCACACCCCGTTGCCCCTTCCCGATTGGCGCGATCAGGTCCAGCACCCGCATGTTCAATTCGCTTGGGTCGGACTCAAGATTCAGACGGGTCTCGGGGTGAAGCGGTGTCAAGTCATCGAACACCACCTTCTGGGTGAGCAGATCCGGATCGTGGTAGTTGATCGCTTCGACCCGCAGAAGTGCGAAGTAGCGTTCGTTCTCCTTCGGCGGGCGGATCTGGCCGGCCACGACCGACCCGGTTCGGAGGCCGAACCGGCGGATCTGGCTGGGAGAGATGTAAATGTCGTCCGGGCACGGGAGGTAGTTGTAATCCGGGCTACGGAGGAACCCGAAGCCGTCCGGCAACACCTCCAGTGTGCCCTCCCCGAACATGAGCCCATTCGCCTTCACTCGCTCCTTGAGGATGCGGAAGATCAAATCTTGCTTCTTGAGTCCGACGTACTCTTCCCGGGGGATATTCTCGTCCTTGGCCGCCTGTTGGAGCTGCACAATCGTCATGTGCTGGAGCTCGGTAATGTACGTATTCCCCTTCTTGATCTCCTCGTATCGGGAGTTCGTCTCGGCGTCGAAGCCGTGCTCGTTTGGATCGACCACGGGGTGCGGACGGCGGCGCTCTTCCCCATCCGGCGGGGACGAATCGTTCCGGTGGAACGAGGTTGGAGCCCGCGGCGGAACCGGCCGTGAAGGGGCCTCCCGCGAAAATGCCTCCCGTGGTGGGAACTCTCGTGGCGGGAATTCTCGTGATGGAAAATCCCGTGGTGGGAGATCGTTGCGAACAGGTGGTGTGCGAGGAGGCGAAGTGTGATTCGCGGCCGGTCGGGGGGCATCTGCCGTCGTAACGGTTGATGCCGCCGGTGGCAACGCCAGCCGGGGTGATTCGCGGACCTCGGTAGGTTCAGCAGAGGCGATCGGTTCCACGGGGACAGGGGGTTGCGGGGGTGGTCCTGCCGCTGGCAACTCGTCCACAATTCCGGCCCCGAACGACTCCTCGTCTTCGACGACCACTTTGGGAGCCTCGGGAACGACCACGGGGGGCAGCTCGACCACGACTTGTGGATCGGGAGGTGGTCGCTCGGCTGGTGCTGCGGCCTGCGGCTCTTCGACCAGACTGGGCGCCTCGGCGGGCGGCTTGGTGCGAGAACGCGAACGACTCGTGGAACGAGCCGGTTTCGGTTCGGACTTGATGTCAGACATGGCAATTCCTCCAACCGGCGGGAACAGAACTGGCTCGCTGTGCCCTGCTGACGGCGGGGCGGGCGCGAGCCTACCCTTGAACGCCGGCAACTTCTGGCAAGACTTCAGGCACTCAAGCCTCACACTCGACGATTAACACTCTCAACCGAACAAGACACATCTGCGCAGCATCTCGTTCTCCCCCGTAGTTTTCGACGCATTGGAAGGCACAATTCCTTGTCGTCGCAGGCTTTAGGACCACCCGACAAAACCCCTCTACCGGGAGGCAGAGGGGAGTCAAACCGCCCTTTGGCTCCCCCTTCCTTCCCAGGGAAGGGGGTTGGGGGGTGAGGTCTTGTCCCTTAGCCTGCGAGACCCTGACGCCCACCGGGTTCGCAGGCTAAAGCCTGCGAGGACAAACACTTACCTTGCATTCCTTCCACAGAATCGCGTTGGAGAACTCATTCGTGTCACGACGACCAGTTGCGGTACCCCCACTCTTCAAGCAAACGATCGATCTGTTCCTCTAACCGCTCAGGCCCGGCATCGTTGACGACCACCGCCGTGGCCCGTTTCTTCTTCTCCTCGGCAGGCCACTGGGCCGCCTCACGGGCGGCCAGCGCGGCGTCGGTCCATCCACTCCGGGCCGCAACCCGCATCGTTCGGGCGGATCGTGGAGCATCGACGTAGATCACTCGATCGCAAACCCCGTCCCAACCAGCTTCTATCATCACCGCAGCGTCGACCACCACGAACTTCGCGGCGGGGTCGGCTAGCGCCTGGGCGATTGCCTGGAGAACCCGCTTTCCGATATACGGAAAGACCAGCCCTTCCAGGACAGACCGCTCCCCCGGGTCGGCAAAGACGATGGCCGCGAGGGTCCGGCGGTCGATCCGGCCGTCGGGCTTCAAGAGATTTCCTTGAGCCCCCCAACGATCTAACACCTGCCGCCGAGTTTCGGGCTGTTCCAGTGCATCGTGGCCGAGGGCATCAGCATCAACCACGGCACCTCCCCGGGCAGCCAGAACCGCAGCCACGGTGCTCTTTCCGGCCCCAATTGCGCCGACGACCCCAATGACGGGCTTGGCTCCCTGCCACCCGGTCACAGCCGGTCACCTCCGAGTAGGGCCTTCAATCGCTCGACCTCGGCCGCCAGTGTATCTGCCCGCTGACGTTCGGCGCTGGCCCGCTGACGTTCGGTCTCGGCCCATTGATGCTCGGACTCGGCCCGTTGACGCTCATTCTCGGCCCGCTGATGCTCGGTCTCAGCCCGTTGACCCTCATTCTCGGCTCTCTGACGTTCATTCTCAGCAAGTTGGTTAGCTCGCTGGGCCGCTTCCGCCCGAGTGGGGATCGGTTCACCGGTCCGGGCATCGATCAGTCGGAGCATCGTCCCTTCCACTTCCAGACGGAATCCCAGTTCACTCTCGATTCGGTTCGTGCGGAGGCGGCGGTAAGTCGTCCCGTGTAAGCGGTAGCCTTTGAGTGGTGGAACCAGATAAAGCCCTTGCGGGTCGAACAGGAAATACTCTCGCACGCCGAGTTGTTCATACCTGTCGTACTTGTCATCCAGGTCGTCCCGCCAGGTTCCCCGTGAAGCCATCTCGAATACGGCCACCGGGATCGCACCGTTCTCCTCCCAGGAGAAAAACGATCGCCAGTCGCGGATGTCCCGCGGCCGAACCCCGGGAACCACCATCACATCCGGCGAAATTCGGGCGTCGACCTTCCCTTCCTCCCAGTACCAGAAGATGTCCGATGCCACGAATACGTCGGGCCGGTCGTGGAAGAAATCCTGCAACGCCTGGTGCAAGAGCATGATGGCTTCGACGTGGGTCGGTGTCTCGGCCATCGGTTGCCCGTCGCTGCTCGGGTACTCGATCTGGGTGGTCGGGGTGATCGTCGACATCCACGTCCCTCACAAATCCTCGACTTCCAGCCAGTTCTTCCCGGCCGCCACATCGACCTTCAGCGAAACGTCCAGGTTCATCGCCTTTGTCATCTCCTCGCGAGCCAGGGCGGCCACCGCGGTCAACTCGTCTGGGGGGACTTCAAAAACGAGTTCGTCGTGGACGGTTAATAGCATCTTCGCCCGGAACGACCCCATCTTGAGCTGACGGTGCACATGGAGCATGGCTAACTTCATCAGGTCGGCGGCCGACCCCTGGATCTCCATGTTGATCGCTTCCCGCTCTGCCGTACTCCGCTGGTGGTACGACGAGTTCGGCCGGATCGCTCTCTGGTCGAACTTCCTCCGTCGGCCGAGCAGAGTCCCCACATACCCGGTCTTCCGACACGCAGCCAAAAGGGCGTTCTGGTAGTCGAGCACCTTGGGATAGCGGGCAAAGTAATCCTCAATGAACTGATCCGCCTCCTCCTTGCTAATCCCAAGCCGGACAGAGAGTCCTGATCCACTCATACCGTAGATGACACCGAAATTGACCGTCTTCGCCACCCCTCGTTGCGCAGACGTTACATTTTCCTCGGCAACCTTGAAAATCTGGGCGGCCACACTCGCATGGATGTCCCGATCTTCACGGAACGCCGCTCGCAGGCCGGGATCCTTGCAAAAGTGTGCCAGGAGCCTCAGTTCCACCTGCGAATAGTCCGCGGTCAGGATCAACCACCCGTCCGCAGGCAGAAACGCCTGGCGGATCTGTTTCCCCTGATCGGTTCGGGTCGGAATATGTTGGACATTTGGCTCCGATGAACTCAGTCTCCCTGTGGAAGCCACCGTTTGGTTAAACGAGGTGTGAACCCGTCCGGTGTTGGGGTTCACGAGGGCGGGGAGAGCGTCCACGTATGTACCCTTCAACTTCGCGATCTGTCGATGTTCGAGGATTTTTTTGGGCAAATCGTAGCCAAGGGAAGCGAGCCGCTCCAGTGACTCCTGGTCGGTGCTCGGTTCGCCGGTGGTATCGGTCCTCTTCTGGACGGGGAGTTTCATCTCGTCGTACAGGATCTCCCGAAGTTGTTTCAGAGACGCAAGGTTGAACTCTTTTCCGGCGAGCGTATGAGCCTCTGCCTCCATTCCGGCGAGTTGGGTTTCCATCTCCTTCCCAAGCTTTGCCAGAAATGGGACATCGAGCCGGACCCCGTTGAATTGCAACTCGGCCAGAACGTGAATCAGAGGGATCTCGACCTCGTCATACAGTTTTCGTAACCCCTCCGACTCGACTTCCGGTTCCAGGATCGCAGCGAGGCGAAAGGCCGCGTCGGCATCCTCACAGGCGTAGTCCTTGACCCTGGCCGTCTGAACCTGGGTCATCGGGATCTGTTTCTTCCCTTTCCCGATCAGGTCGGAGGTCGGAATCTTCTCGTGCCCAAAGTAGGCGAGGGTGAGGTCGTCCAAACCGTGAGTCCGCTCCTCGGAGTGCAGGAGATAGTGGGCGATCATTGGGTCGCCAGCCACATTAGCAACCTGGATGCCGTGGGCCGCTAAAACGAGGAGATCGTATTTGATGTTCTGGTTCACCTTCGCCACGGCCGGGTCTTCAAATACTGGGCGGAGGGCCGCCAGGACTGCATCCGGGTCGAGCACCCGGTCTCCGGCTGGCCCACGAACAGCAACGTAGTGTGCCACTTCGGGTTGCCACGCAAACGCGAGACCGACGATCGCTGCCCGTAGCGGGTGGAGATCGGTCGTTTCCAGGTCGAATATCATCCTTTTTTGGTGCTTCAGTTCGGCCAAGAAGGCGTCAAATGCCTCGGGAGTGTCGACCAGCCGGTAGTCGGTCTTCCAGTTGTCCGCAGCCGCTGTGGCCGTTTCCTGGGGATTCTGGGTGGAATCAATGGCGTCTATTGCATCAAAGAGCGATGGTCCAGTCGATTTCTTGCGCGATGAAGGTCGACGCGCTACGGACGACCTGCTCGGAGTGGGTTCAGCCACGGTCGTCCCACTCCCAGTTGCCAGGCCCGCAGCCTCCAACACACTGGCATTCTTTTTAGCCCCGCTGGCCTTGAGGGTGTTCCGGACGCGGTCGGCGAACCCGCGGAAGCCGAACTCCTGGAATAACTCCAGCAACCTGGGGCCGTCCCAATCGCGCCTTTTCCACCCCTCCCAGTCGAGTGGGAGGGGTACGTTCGTGTCCAGGGTGACGAGCTGCTTGCTCATGGCGAGGTCGCCATTGGCGATGGCCGTCTTGAGGGCCGCTTTCACTTTTGCACCGCCAACCTCGTCGGCATGTGCGATCAGATTGTCAAGCGTTCCGTACTGCTGGAGCCACTTGGCCGCGGTTTTGGGGCCGACCCCAGCCACCCCGGGGACATTGTCGACGGCATCCCCGACAAGAGACTGGAAATCGATCACTTGATCCGGGCGAACTCCCCAGTCGGCCTGAAGTGCGGCAGCATCGATCGTTTCCCCTTTGCGGAGATTCAGAATGCGGACCCGGTCTGTGAGCACCTGCCGCATGTCCTTGTCGGCTGAGCAGATGAAGACATCGAGCCCGCGCGCAGACCCCGCCGCCGCGACCGTGGCCATGATGTCATCCGCCTCGAACCCCGGAGCGATCAAAAACGGGATTTGCATCGCCTCCATCACCTGCTGAATCATTGGTTCCTGGAGGAGCAAGTCGTCGGGTGGCGGGTCGCGATGGGCCTTGTAGTTCGCATCGATCTTCTCGCGGAAAGTCGGCTCCTTGTGGTCGAGGGCCGCGATCAGATAGGCAGCTCCGCGGTCGTAGAGCGACATGAGAGCCCGCGTGACCCCGAACACGGCGTTCGTTGGCCGACCGTCCGGTGCGGACATTGGGCCGATCCCGTGGAACATCTGGAAAATCAGCCCGTGGGCATCGAGCAGGTACAGGCTGCCCGCGGGAGTGGTGTCCGCCATCAGTGGTGGCACCTTCCGGGCGTTTGGCCCGGGCTAGTGGAATCGAGAGGGTTGGCTCCCGCTCCATCCCTCCAAGAGAGTGGAAAGGGCGGTTCGGGAGCGATCCGACGGTCGTAACGGTCGTGGGGCCTCGGGACGAGACGGTTGCCTGTTCGCGGTCAGCGGGGGCAAGTGTGGACGGGGTGAGTCACATCACGGTGCGCTCTTGAACCTGAACGAGACGCATAACACGCGAGCAGATTTTGACGACGATGACTGTGGTAGTGTATGACCGGGCTTCTCCCCCTGTCAAGGTCGGGTTCCCTCTGCGGTGCGACTGGCGCGCCCGGAACAAATCCCACCCAGTTCACCCAAGACGGGCGGTTTTCCGTTGACACAGCCACCCCGGCATTTATGCTCAAGTAAGAGGTTCTTGCGTATAATCACCCAGCCCCCCCATCTCTGCCATTTCCGGCTGACCAGAGGATCCCATGGCCAAGAACAAAGCGGCGAAAGAGACGAGCATGCCGGTGATCGTGGCACTGGTGTTCTTTGTCCTCACCACGATCGGGTTCGGCGTGTTCGCCTACGTCCTGTACTCCGACCAGCAAGCCAAGGATGACGACATGGCCAAAAAAACCAAGGAGGTCTCGAACGCCCGCACCGGCGAGGTCGAGGCTCTGCAAGTGGCTGTTGTCCACCGCGTTCTCTCTGGCCTGGCCGAGGGCGACGACATGGAAAAGTACGGACAAATCAAAGAAGGGGACAAGGCCTATCAGGAATACAAGAGACTCATCGAATTGTGGAGGAACAAGGCCCCCGCTGCGCTCAAGACGGCCTCTGGAGCTGCCAAGGTGGAAACACCCGGGCTCCCCGAGGATTTCCTGCTTCCCGATCCCGTCGTGGATGAGAAGAAGCAACTTCAGCCCCCCCCCCGGACCTTTGTCGATATCGCGACCCAGGCTCTGGTCGCGAAGACGTCTGCGGTCACACAGATGAAAGGGGAACGCGACAAATACGGCGAGGCGCTCCAACAGATGCGGACGGTCTCCGAGGCCTACCGGGCGGCCAAGAAAGTGTTCGATGAAAAATCAATCGAAGTCCCCGCTACGCTCAAGTCCAAGATGGATAGCCTTGAAAAGCTCACGCTCCAGCGGCTTGAGATCTACCGGACGGATGTCGCGGCGGCCCGAAAACAGTTGGATGACCTCTCGAAAGACAAGGAAGAGCTGCAGGCCAAGAACCGAGCCTTCCAGACCAAGGTCAATAAGCTCAGCGAGGATCTCACATACGCAACTTCACGCAAAGAAGTCGACCCGCTCCAGTTCGATGAGCCGCAAGGGAAAATCTTGCGCAGACTGGACGACAACATTGTCGAGATCGACCTCGGATCGAATGCGCGTGTCGCCCGCGGACTCACGTTCACCATCCTGCCATACGACTACCCCGAAAAGGGTCGGCGATCCCAGATGAAGCTCAACCGGTACCCAGATGAGCGAGGGGTTTATCGATCTGTCGAACAGTTCACTCCGAAGGCGACAATCGAGGTGATCGATGTGATCGGCCCAAACCTCTCACGAGCTCGGATTACATCGGAAGAGGATCGCATCCGCAACGGCGCTCTGGCTGGCGACCTGCTGTACAACGCCGTCTGGCGTAAGGGGCAGACAGACCACGTNNGATCTGAACAAGATGGGGATCACCGTCGATGCCTACTTCGACCTTCGGTCCCAGAAGTGGGTTGGCCGGCTCGAGGACCGGACCCGTTATTTGGTCGAAGGTTACATCCCCAACCCACTCCCGAACGACCCGTATCTGAATGCGAAGGTGAAGATGAACGGGAGCATCAAGGCTGCGAAGGACGAAGCCATCACCAAAGGTCTCACCATCGTCAACTTCCGGGACTTCTTCGGCAAGATGGGCTACCGGGTCCGAGTCGATGTCTCACCGGAGCGGATCAGCCAGGCAGCCGCGAGGTATCTGTCCGGGCTGGGATCGACTGGGGAACCGACGCCCGAAGAGAAGTGACCTGCTCGAAACCGAAGGAAGAGTCACGGCAATGATGCCGGTGGTTGAGCCCAGCGACACCACCGGCTAAAGGCAATCGAAAAGAACCTAGCCCCCCAACCCCCTTCCCTGGGAAGGAAGGGGGAGTACATCCCTTCAGTCTCGTGGCCCTCGTCGTTGTGACCACCCCAGGATCATTCAAACATAGTTTTGCATAGTCACAGGCTGGTAGCTGTTCGCTTCTGCAGATCACTCCACGGCTTTTCCGTTCCGCTCCCCCGCCATCAGAATCTGCAATTCGGTACGCACCTCCGTCGCAATCGCTCCGGCGTAACCCTCGGCCGGAGTCCAGTCCCGTACCGACCAACTCGTCCCAGCGAGGGCCGGGTGACGGACCGCGAGGACTGCTGAAGGACGGTCCGGGTCGAGTTCGACGTCAAACCCATCCAGATATTGCATACTCGCTCCAGCCGCCTTGATGACCGCTTCCTTACAAACCCACCCCCTGTAAAACGCGGCAGTCCGTCGGTCGGCCGGGAGATCCCGGTATGCCTTCCGCTCGGCCAGGGAGAAGAACCGCTCAACCAGTCCGTCGCGATCAGGGACGTCCCGGACCCGTTCCACGTCCACTCCCACGCGAGTGGTCCCGACGGCGAGCAGCGCCAGCCCCGTCGTGTGAGTCACATTGAACTCCAGCCGGCCCCCGACGAGAACAGGTTTCCCATTCGCAGCGTAGGTGATGGGTACGGCATGGGGGGGAACATCGAGACACCCGCCAAGCAACCGTCGGATCGCCCCCCGACAGGTGACGAACTGGTCGCGGACCGGACCGATCCGATAACGCCCGGCCCGGTCTCGTTCATCCGGGGTGAGACACTGGACGAACTGGTCTGGATCACACAACAGATGAGAGAAATGCACGATCCAGACATGGAGTTCGCCCGCTGCTGGGGGCGCACTCGGGGGGATGAGGGGACAGGAATGGATAAGGACGCGCATGGGTCAATGGGGAGGGCTTCTCCCGCTCGGGGTCGAATCGACTGACCGGACACCTGGGTCGGGGGACATCTCACACTTCGTGTCGGGAACGGGGATACCATTCGCGGGGGTCATGGTGAGGGGTGGCGTTGGTATCCTACTGTGTCGTTTCGCCCCACAACCAGCCGAGTAACTCGTGCTGCCTGGCATAATCGGGGATGATCAGGTCGGCGCCTGCTGCCGTGAGCCGGGCACGTTTGTCGGGATTCACCCCGGTCTGACCGGGTTCCGCGCTGGCCACCCCGACCATCACCCCACCCACCCGTTTCACCTCGGTCGTCTCCACCACTCCGTCTCCGAAGCCGAGTAACTCCTCGCCGCGCAGGCCGAGCGTGGAAAGAATGGTGTCCACCACCTGACCCTTGGAGAAGGTCGGATCACCGTCGTCGGGAGCATACACATGTTCGCCAAAGGCATCAAGAACCCGCAGCAATTGGCCCTCGTGGCGGATCGACTCCATGTCGGTTCCGCTCGCCAGGAAGAGCGGAACTCCACGACCCTGCAAGTTCTGGAGAATGGCATGAGCCTCCGGGACGACCCACTCTACCGGCCCGACCCGGCCCGACTCCAGCAGATCCCACCGCTGGCGAACCACTCGCATCAGTCGATCGAGATAGCCGCGTGAGTATTCGCGAGGGTCGTCCGGAGTGCCCCCGCGAAGTTTCACTTCCTCCACGAACCGGGCCATCTGGACGACTGTGGGGTGCCCGTTGAGGGCCATTACAAACCGCTCAACGAGCCCCCACAACTCCTCGTCCGATTCCCCTGCGAGATGGCTGTTGCGGAGAATCTCGACCATCATCCCCACCATCACCCGTGGCCACCCTTCGCGGATCAGTGAGAGTGTCCCATCAAAATCGAAGAGGACCGCTCGGAACGGCCCCCGGCGAACATTTGGGTTGAGGATCTCGAAGGATGACGGCATCGGCTCTCCCACCCGCAACGGCAATTTCCTGTTTGACGGTCGTTCCAGGTATTCAATCAGCTATTCAGTAGGGTGTAACCGGTCGGGCTCGGCCATCGGTGCGGGTGAGCCCAGGGCTTCCGCCCTGGGCTAAGAACGAACGCCCCATCCGGGGCTCAGAACTCGTCCAAGATCAAAACCGTGTTTTTCGCNNGGAGAAAAACAGGCATTTTCTCCGTGGCCTGGCCATCCTGGGCCAACACGCCAGCGGTGTGGCCGGGGGTTGAGTCCTCGAAACCCCGGCTGCGTGGGGATGGCGTGAGAGGGTTTCGAAGACTCAACCCCGGCCACCCGTCATCGTTCCATACTGGGCCAATACGGGCTGGAAGCCCGTGCCAGCGATTTCACGATTTTGATTCTGGACAACTCCTAAGAAGAACGAGCGGCCTGCGGCCGCACAGATCCGGGTTTTGAGCCGCAAAGCGGCGGCCGTTCTTAGCCCAGGGCGGAAGCCCTGGGCACCCAGGCGATTCCAGTCGAGCAGGCTCTCCCCGTTCACCTTGCGAACCCCCGCAGTATTCGTTATCTCCCCACTCCTGTCCGGTGAACAGGGTGTGTCTCCATCAGAAACACCCCGAACTGGCAAACCCGAGCAGGGTTGTCCGGCCTACCGACAGAAAGAGTCTCGGCGCGAGGTGGGGAATGGTCCGGTCATCCGGGTCAGGTCGGTGGGTCGACATCCTCTGGTTACTGGTCTTCGGGGCCGCCTCGTCGGTGTGGTGCGTCACCGCCGCCGGAGAACTTGGTGCCACGTTCGACGAACCGCTCTATCTGAACGCTGGGTTGACGAGTTGGCGGACCGGATCGAACAAACTGCTCATGTCTGCCGGCACCATGCCGCTGGCAGTGGACGTGCAAACCCTGCCGATCTACCTGTGGGAGCAGGCCCGCGGGACCGAGTTCCATTCGTATCAGGACATCCAGACCCTCCTTCCGGTGGCACGCGCGACGAACCTCGTGTTCTGGTGGATCCTGCTTGTCTATGCCCTCCGCCTGGGGCGGACGTGGGGCGGTGCATGGGGCGGGCGGATCTCGGTCGGACTCATCGCCTGTGACCCGAACTTCCTCGGTCACGCCTCACTGGCAACGACCGACATCGCGGTTGTCGGTGGGATACTTGCGCTTGCCTACCACTTTCATCACGGCCAGGAGCGGGGGTGGATCCGACGGGTTCTGGTTCCCGGCCTCTGTTACGGTCTGGCGACTCTGGCGAAGGCCAGTGGAATGGTGTTCGGAGCCCAGGTGCTCCTCGTCCTGGGTGCGTACCACCTGGCTCAGACTGGTGCACTCACGCCACCGCCGGGGCAGTCCATTCGCGGCAAACTGGCCCACCTGTGGCACGCCTCGTTCCGACTCCGAAAAGATCTCTGCGTCATCGCCCTGATCGGTTTCACGCTGGTGTTCGCCTACACCGGGAGTGACTGGGACACTGAGTGGACATTCATCGCCTGGGCCGACGGGCTGCCAGATGGGATATTGAAAGCGGTGATGATTCCCGTCAGCCACAACCTGGCGATTTTCCCCAATGCAGGCGAGGGGCTGATCCAGCAGATCAAGCACAACCTGCGGGGGCACGGAACGTACATTCTCGGGGAATGGCACCCGCGAGCGTATTGGGCCTACTTCCCGCTGGCGCTGACGATGAAGATCCCGGTTCCTCTCCTGGCCCTGCTATTGGGGGTCGCTCTCGTCCGTCGGCGAGAGCTGAACACTCCGGTTGGGTGGGTGACGCTGGCCTTGTTTGTGTTCAGCCTCAACTGCCGGGTTCAGATCGGCATCCGGTTCATGTTCACCCTGATGGCGGTGGCATACATCGCCGTGGCGGTCGCAGTCGCCCGGGGATGGGCGGCGCGGTCGCTCGTCGGACCATCGGAGAGAACCCCTCCCCAACCCCTCCCCCAAGAGGAGAGAGGCTCAGACCTGACGGCCTCTACTCCCCCTTCCTTTCCAGGGAAGGGGGTTGGGGGGTTAGCTTCTCTCCGGCAGTCCTTATCCCTTGGCGGAGTCGGCAGTTGGGCCATTTCCCGGTGGTTCGTCGGGGGGGTGATCGTCTCTACCGCAGCCACTTCGGTCTGGGTCTGGCCGCACGGACTGAGTTATTTCAACCAGTTGTGGGGTGGGCCAGAGGCCGGGTTCACTCGACTCCACGACTCGAATTATGATTGGGGTCAGGGACTGCCGGAGCTGAAAGCCTGGCACGAGGCGAATGGTGAGGGCCGGTCGCTCGCTGTCTGGTATTATGGGACCGACCCGGCGATCCTGTTCCCGCCGTTCCGCTGGACCCATCTGAGTTTCGCACCGATTGCGACCGGTGAGGACGTACCGAAGGTCGCTGGTGATGGATATCTGGCAGTGTCCGTTGGGATACTCTATGGGAATACCGATAGCACTCCGCCAACCCGGGTCGCGGTCGACTGGCTCCAGACCCGTCGCCCGATCGCGCGGACCCACACCTTTGCGATCTATGACTTACGATCGAACGACAGGTCACGGGAACCAAACTCCGGCTCAACCGGGAAAGACCGTTGATGCCGACTCTCCTGCACATCCGGGTGATGGGTTGTTGCCACCAGAAACGAAGTCCCCCTTCGCCAACGCCCTCATCTTGACCGGCCCAACCGCCTGTGGGAAAACGGCAGTCGCGCTTGATCTCGCCGACCGAATCGGGGCTGAGGTCATCGCGATGGACTCGATGACGGTCTACCGGGGAATGGACATCGGCACCGCAAAGCCGACCCCGGCCGAGCGTACTCGCACGCCGCACCACCTCATCGACGCCCTCGATCCGTGGGAATCCGCTACCGTTGCCTGGTGGCTACGACGAGCCGAGGAGGCATGCGAGGAGATCACCCGACGGGGGAAACGGCCGTTATTTGTCGGTGGCACTCCATTGTACCTGAAAGCTCTCCTGCATGGCCTTTTCCCTGGTCCGCCTGCTGATGAAGTGGTTCGCCGACGCCTGGAAGACGAGGCTGCGAGGGAGGGAAACGACCGATTGCACATACGCCTGGCTGCGGTCGACCCGAAGACGGCGAGCCGGCTCCACCCGAACGATCTGCGACGAGTAGTCCGGGCAATGGAGGTCTGGGAACTCACCGGGAAGCCGATCTCGACCTGGCAGCAGACGTGGGACACACCAGCATTCGCCGCTGCGAGCACCCCCCCCGCGGCCCGGATTCCGGCAGTAGTACTGGACCTTCCGCGCCCGTTGCTTTACGATCATATTAATCGACGGGTCGGCGAGATGCTCAAGGCAGGCTGGGTGGACGAGGTTCGCCGGTTGCAGGAACTCCCTCAACCGCTCAGCCGTGAGGCCAGACAAGCACTCGGCTACGGGGAGTTGCTCCACTACCTCACGGGGCGTGGTGGAGCCTTGGAGGACACCGCCGAGCGGATTTGCACCCAAACCCGCCAGTTCGCCAAGCGTCAGTTGACGTGGTTCCGGCACCTCCCAGCGTGTGTGCCGGTGGCGGCGGGGTCGCCGGACACGGCCGACCGCGTGCTCCGAGCCTGGACTGGAAATTCATTGCCGATCTTATAATTGACACCAGCACCGGAACTGAACACAATAATGGGATTGGGACCGGAACGGGGCGGGGAGGGTTTTTCTAACCCCCCCGGGGGATTGTGCTATACCAATAGAACCGGCAGCCCCACGCTCCCGCCGCGCACACGCCTTGCCAGGGGACTCGCATGCGTACTGTCACGTTTCTGGTCCTCGAAGGTGTCGACAAGGGACGAGTCTTTCGGGATCTCCCGATCCCTGTCACGATTGGGCGGGAGGAGGGGAACGCCCTCCGACTGAACGACGAGAGGGTCAGCCGCTATCACGCCAAGATCCAGATCGAGGATAGCGATATCATCCTGACCGATCTGGATAGCACAAACGGCACGCGGGTGAACGGAGCCGCCGTCTCGATTCGTCGGCTCCGACCTGGCGATCAGGTATCGATCGGCCGATCCATGCTCCTGTTTGGGACTATGGAAGAGATCGCGGCCCGCCGGGCAAGCGGCACACCTGCCACCGGCGAGCCACAAGCCCAGACCATCCGGGCGGACGAACTGGCCGCTGCCAACGGTCGGCTGTCAGTCGCGGCCAGCCCCCCCCAGGCCGAACCGGAACTGAATGGTAAGACCTGGACCGCCTTCGACGACGATATTCCCCCTCTCCCCCACAAGTTGACTCCTGCGCAAGCCGCCCGGCTTGCCGAAATCTTCGACTACCTCCATCGCGGGCTCACCACAGCGGTTGAGAACATTGATGCGAACGAGGAGGGGACGGAAGTGAAACTCGGCTTCGCCGAGTGGCAAACGGTCCAGGCCGTGCAAATGCTGCTGGCCCGGTACGGTCGCTACATCACCGAGCCCGAACCGAAAATGTGATGCGGTTTTGCTCACCTCGTTTGACCAGTCCCTCTTGGCCGACAAGGAGTCGGCCTCTCCCCGATCGATCCTAAATTGAGGTTGCACTGTCTGATACCCTCGCTCGACGAATTCTAGATCCCGAGATTGTTGCCATTTCTCGGAGGGCACCGTGGCGACCAAAAGTGAAGCTGATCAAGCACTTGCCTATCATCAGAACATTTTGTTCCAATCCATTCCCGACCTGACTAAAATCAGCGTAGTGGAGAGCAAACCCCACAGTGGAGATTTCCTGCTGGAAGCTGGCGTGATCGACCTGCGGACAGCAAACCAAAACCTGGGTCCAGTCCGCATTCCGACAGAATTGCAGATTCCCGGTTCCTCTGGCCACTTCCCCAACAAAACGATTCGGGTCAGGGTCGTCGAAACGGGAGAGTTGAAACGTTTGAGTGGGGTGTTCACAAGTCGCACTCGTCCGGCCCAGGGAGGCGACAGTGTCGGCCGTGCCGGTGGACCCGACACAGGGACACTCGGAAGCACAGTTCAACTGAAAGTGGGAGGGAATAGTGAGGACTATTTCCTTTCGTGCTGGCATGTCCTGGTCGGTGGATCTGGGCGGCTCGGGGACTCGATCATCCAGCCGGGTCCGGGCGATACGGGTCTCTCCCCAGGCGACGACATTGGCGAACTCTACTGGTATTTGTTGGATTCAGAATTTGATGTGGCGATCGCGAAGACCAGCAAACCGCCATCCCTCCACTTGAATGTTGGCTGTCGTTGTACCAGTTGCTCCAACAGCACACCGGCTGCGCCCATCCTCAATTCGGTCGTGGCCAAGTGCGGTCGGACGAGCGGGTTGACTCTGGGACTCATCCTGTCCGATAATGCCACCATCCGGCTGCCCGGCTACCCAACCGGCTTACATCTGTTCACGCACCAAATCGAGACGACAGCGATGGCGTGGCCGGCGGATTCCGGGTCGATCCTGTTTAACTACGACAACAACACGCCCGTTGGGTTGTTGCTCGGTGGAGGCGACTCGAAGACCTACCACAACAACCTGGATTCGCTCTTCAGTCACTCATTTGCCGCCCGGATAGAGACATACCCGGACGGGAGTAGCGACTCGCTTCCGGGCGTGGATTTCGTGTCGCTCTGAGAGTTGGGGCTGCCCCCCAAGTCCTTCAATCACCAGGACTATCGAGGGTCAATCATGAATGGCATCGCATCCATCTACACGAAAACATTGTACGAGAACTTCCAACCCCTGCATGCCACTTGGCCACCTGATAGTCCCGTGGAACTCGGCGATTTTGGCTTCGTCGATGCGTCGCGTCAGTTCCATAAAATGGGCAAAGTGAAGGCGGATCGTGGCTTGACGTTTACGGTGAGCAAGCAACCTGGCAAGCCATTCCAGATGTCCTTCGCGTCTCAGGGGAAAACCCAGGTCAAACTCAATGCCAAGGGCGAGGCCTCCGCAGGTGCCCCAGCCACGGTTCGGGCCTCGCTTGAAGTGACGTTTTCTGCCGAGAACGCGGTGTTCTTCAACGCTGCCGAGTGTGTGTCCTCAATCGTGGAGAACAAGGCAGCACTGGGCGATGAGATTATGAAGCTGTATGACGCAGGCAAGTGGGATTACAGGTGGGCAGTCATCACCGACTTGATCGAGGTCGGTGCGACGACTATCGCAATCTCAGGAGCGAACTCCGCATCGATCGTGTTTGGGGCAACGAGTGACGTGCCTCAGATCGACCTGGCCAGCGCCTCAGTTGGCCTCGGCATGACTACCCAAACCAACGTCGGTTTCCAGTTGGCCACCAAGACAGGTCTGACCCCACTCTTCGGATTGTGCAAGCTTCAAGGTCGTTTTCTATTCTGGGAAGACTTCCGTCCCCTCTCCCTGCAGGGTCCCGATACCTTGCATGAGACCCTGGCGCCGTTTCGGCCCTTGTCCGCGAAAAACAATGCCGATATCGTGTTTAGCCAAGTTCACTGAGACTCACCAACCCACTGGCTACTGTCCCTCCCGATTCACCAACGCCATGCCAGTAGCCAGCTCAATCGCGGGAAAGCTCACTCAGTGTGCGGACCGCGGACAGGGGTGTTACCCAAAAACCGACCGGTTTGAAACAGTTGATCCCTCGTCACTTCCGCCGTAGCAGGATGGCGTGCTCAGCCCGGGGACGGGTTCGGAATGCAGCCATCGTCGGGCCGTGAAAATGGGGGCGGTCCTGTGAGGCACGAGCGCTGGCGATGAACCCGCAGACCCTTGCGGTATCCGCCACAATCTCATCCGCCCGCAACGCGACATCGCCGACCGCCGAATCCCCCATTACCAGAACCAGCGGCGATCCCTTTGCGAGCACCCCTGCGGCGGTCTGGAAGAACTTGGCGAGTTCCCGTGACCACACCTCACGAGATTCGGAGGGGGCGATCTTCTGGTAGGTCGATCGCGCACCGAATTCACCACGGATCAGAGGGGAAGGGTTGAGGCCAAGCCAGCGCAACCGCAGTGCGTGATGCATCACATAGTCATAGGTCGCAGCATACGGCGGTGAGGTGATGATCGCGTCGACCGGCCTGGGTTGCACACTGCGCAGCACAGTTGCATCATCCTGCTCGATAACAGCCGGTCGGAGCGTGGGCGAGGAGAGAAGCGAACTCATTTCGGCGAGCCGCATCGCGAGATCGTCCGTCTTCTGAACGAAGAGTCGGGCCGCAAACCCTGCGGCTGTGTGACGAGGAGCGACCGCCTCGGAGGTGTCACCACGCCTCCCAGAGAGTTTCACAAGGATCGCTGTGAGTACCAGTTGGAGATCGAATCGAGCCGGGTCATCGCGGAATGTCTCGATCTTGGCCCGGAGAGAATCGAGTTCTAGCAGGACATGGGGCTCGAACAAGGCGACGTCCTCCGGGAGGAACCGCCGGGTCGCACCGGCCTTCGCCTTGCGCCGCTCGTCCGCGTGGGCAGCGCATTCGTTGGCGCGGGCGCGGATGTGTTCAAGATCAGCAGCGGTTCTGGGACGGGCCTTGCAACGCGAGAGCCGGACGGCCAACGGGTTCAGGTCGGTCCCGATCGGACGTCGTCCCTGAATGAGGGCTTCGACCAGCACTGTTCCCGACCCGCAGAATGGGTCGAGGATCCGCCCTTGGGTCGGTACGAAGGCGGAGACCAGGCGAGCCGCAGTGTCGGGATGCATCCGGGCCGGATACGTGTGAAACCCGTGGACATGGACCCGCCCGGCTTCGGATTCGCTGGATGGAACGACATCCAGAGCGTGGGCGAGCTGTTTCGCATCGGCGGCATCCCCGGCTGTTTCGATTGTTCCACCCACGTGGGTGAGCGCGCGGCGTTGCCGGGGTTCGTCGCTCTTGGCCCCGGAGGCCCCAATCGCTCCACGCGCGTTGTCCTGACGAGCCTGTGGCTGAGACACTCCTGAGGTTTTGCCGGGTCGAGCCTTCCCCGCGTCCGGCCCCGTCTTCTGAGGCTCTTCCCGTTGCATCTGACGACCTTGCCGGTTTGGGATTGCCGGGCCGTCTCGGAGAGCAGCCCCTCATACATGAACTTGTCCGGAGCGTCGCATCGACGCGAAGACGATTGATCGCACACATGGGAGGTCGAGGCTCATGCCGGGCTGCACCACCCTCACACTCGACAGGGGCTTCGCCCCACCCCTTTGCACAGTTACNNTTTAGGCTGTGCAAAGGGATGGCTTCGCCCTCCCTTTAGATCGACATCCAGGCTCTCCTGTCCAGTGTGGATGGACTGCCTACTTCTGCTCGAAGAAGATGATTGCCTGGCCGATGGCAGTATCGACCGAGGTCATATGATCGCCCGGCACCTCGACGGACTGGACATCTTTCCCGGCTGCCTGGGCTTTCTCGGCCAGCGCTTTGGTACTGAATTCGTATATGAACTCTTCGTCACCAAAATACAACCGGGCCGGGCACTGGAAGCTTTTTGGGAAAGCCAGCGGGGACCGCATCATCAACTCTTTCCGGTTGTTGGGATCAAACGGAGCCACGTCCAGCGGTTGTTGGCGGAGGAACGCCACCTGGTCCGGGGAGCCAGAGAAGGAGGCACAGGCCCGAAACTGTTTCGATGTCATGGCTGCGAGCATCGCCAGGGTGCCGCCGGCGCTGTGCCCGGCGACATACACCCGTTTCGGGTCGATTCCGGGGGTTTTGGCCAACACCTCGGCCGCTGCCAGCACGTCGTCCACCTCGTCATAAAACAGGCTGAACGATCCGGGTAACCCGTTCTCGCCGCGGAGCATCGGGGTCATGGTCACGAATCCCGCGTTGCGGAATGGCTTGCATTGATCCCAATCGTCTATCGCAAATGCGTAACCACCGTGAAGAAACAGCACGGCTGGCTTTGTCCGGAGGGCCACTTGCGGCTTGTCGATCCACGCCCGCAGTTCCAGGTCGCCGGACAAATACGTGATCTCAGTCACCTCCGGCGGTGGTTTGACCGGCTCGAAGATCTGCGGAGCCCTGCCCTTGTGGGTGAGAGACGTCTTGAACGCTTTGCGCGCTTCGGTGTATTCCTGGGTTTGCTCCCCGAAATCGGTCGGCTTGATCGTGTACCAAACGAGCCCGACGATCACTCCGCAGCAGCCGAGCCCGAGAATCCCGAGGACGGCTCCAATCCCGATTACCCACTTCATCGACGACCCGCCGCGGGCAGCTCGACGTCGACGAGGTCGGTCGTAGCCGTCCTCGTCGACGCGGTTACTCACGGCCGCCCCGCAGTCAGGACATCTCACACGGTCCGCGTCGGCGTCAAAGGCATCCGGGGAGAACGTGTTACCGCACTCCTGGCAACGGAGCCGGGGCAGGTTGGGGTCGGCCATCGCGAACCTCGGTCGAGTGGGCAGGTTCTCCCACAGAACCGGGATCGCCAAACAGCATCCCCGGCACCGAGAGACCTCCAGGATAATGTGTGACCCGGGGACCATAGCGGCCACGGAGTTCTCTCGTTGGTCGGCCCGCAGACGGGTCAGCCGACCCCATATCCGGTTAAGGGGCGGATGTCGACTGGCTTGTAGGCGAGCACGATGTCTTCCTTTGGCACCCCGGCTGCAACTAATTCCTCCGCCATTGGGCGCTCGGTGCCGTCGTGTTGGATCCAGATCTTCCCGCCGATGAGATCGACGTGCAACACCGTCCCGTGGATTCGTCGCCGACGGTCCCAACCGACGTGGATCAATTCAAAATGATCCCGCTTGGGGTCTTCGATGACTTCGGTCACAATGTTGGGATCCGGGCCACCGAACTGAGCGTAATCCTCTATCACCCGCCGCACAATCTCCCGGTAACGGGCTACTTGATCCATTTGAGCGCCTCCTGGCGGTTCGGGTCGAAGACCAGCAGCGGAACTGCCATCTCGCCGATTACCAACCGCCCCAATCGTTCGGACAAGATCCCATCATACGCTTCGTTGGGCACCGCCATAAAGAGCCGGTGGTCCGGGTATTGTTCGACCATGAGGAGACGGTACATCAGGAACTGCCCCAGAGCCTCTTGCAAGTTCCGCACTTCCGAAGCCCCGACGAAGCTCTGGACTTCGACCCCGATCCGCTCCCCGTTCCGCTCGGCAGCCAACATATTCCGTTCTGCACCGAGGTCGACGTACAGATCCCGGTTTCCCGCTTTCAGCCTCAACGGGTCAGCGGTGATGACCCAACCGTCCGCGATCAGCGCGTTGACGACGAGATCGTGAAACACGTTCTTTGCTGGCATATTCGCTCCGCTACTTCGTGTTTTCCTGATCAACCCAAATCGCACAGAGGAACCGGACGGATGTCGATCGGCTTATAGGCCAACACGATTTCTTCCTTTGGCACCCTGGCCGTCCCCATTCTGTTGACGCCGCCAACCTCCCTGCGGGGATAATACACGTAGAACGAGTCAAAGAACTGCGGAGGGCGATCGTGGCAGGACGAACCGGAGCAACTCCAGGCCGGATGGCTCGCTCGGCGGCTCTCGTGGAGATTGCCGATGTCACCGACCGGGAACTCCTCCGACGTTTCGCCGACACCGGCGATGAACACGCATTTACGACACTCGTTGCCCGACACGCACCAATGGTACACGGTGTCTGCCAGCGAGTTCTACCGACCGTCCAGGATGCCGAGGATGCCTGCCAGGCCACCTTCTGGATACTCGCGCGCAAAGCACGGGCCCGACAATGGCAACCGTCTGTGGCAAACTGGCTGTACACCACTGCCCGGCAAGTCGCGTCGAGAGCCCAGCGGACAGCCGTCCGACGGGCCAGGCGAGAGAGGCGGGCGGCAATCCCCGAAGCCATTCCGGCGCTTGATGACATCTCCGGCCGGGAGTTACTGGCCGCGCTGGACCAGGAGTTGGGGAAACTCCCGACCCTGTACCGCGAGCCACTGGTACTGTGCTACCTCGAAGGACTGAGCCGGGAAGATGCTGCCACACATCTCGGAATTCCTGCCGGCACCGTCAAGACTCGCCTTGAACGGGGGCGAAAGAGGATCGAAGCCGCCCTGATCCGCCGAGGCATCATGCCTGGGCTCGGGGTACTCGCCCTCGCGATCACCACTCCAGCAAGGGCAACACCGCTAAAACAGATCGAATCCATTCTCGCTGTGGTCTCCGGCCCGCCTCCGGCAGCCGTGGCCGCACTTGTCAGAGGAGCCGTCATGAGCGGATTACTTCGCAAGAGTCTGATCGCCGTCGTGGTGGCGATCTCGATTGCCGGGCTCGGGGTCGGCTGGGACGCCGTCTCTCCTGCAGCGACAGAGCCGGGCTCGGGCCAGCCGACCGAGCAGAACCCCGGTTCCTCCGACTCGACTGTGCCCCGGTCCCAGAACCACCCGATCCCTCATACCGCCGTACCGGCAAGGTTGGGTCGACCTACCCTCCCGCTCGCCCCCGTGCCGAAAGATCTGGATGCCCAATTTCTGAAGGACGTGGCCGGTGCCCGGGCGAGGGCGATCGGGTTCCTCCGAACTCAGCAGACGTCTGACGGAACCTGGGAGAACGACACCCTGAAGTACCTGGCAGACATGGACGGTGGGAGTACAGCTCTGGTCGTGCTTGCGCTACTCGAAGCAGGGGTTCCGACCAACGACCCGGCGGTGGCCAAAGCTGTTGAGTATCTGGCGAAACTGCCGCCCAGGAAAACGTATGTCGTCAGCCTCCAAACTCAGGCGCTTGCGAAGGCGGATCCCAAAAAGCATGCCAAGCAGATCCAGACGAATGTCGACTGGCTGATCGACAAGGCGATCGGTCTCAAAGCGGGCCGTCTGGAGGGCTGGTCGTACCCCGGGGGGCAGATCGGTGACGGGTCGAACACGCACTTTGCGGTCTTGGCCCTCCATACCGCGGCCCGTGCTGGGGCCAAGGTGGACGACACGGTCTGGGTTGCCATCCGGGATCATTACGTCCGGACCCAGAAGAACGGCGGCTGGACGTACCAGAATGTAGACTTCGATAAAGTCATCTCTGGATCCATGACCGTGGCGGCCTTGGCTGGTCTGGCCGTCGTCGCGAAGCACGAGAAGACCCCGAACGCCGGAAAGGAGGCGTTCGAGAAGGGGATGACGAAGTTGCTGGAGATGCCTGAACCCAGCACGAAAAGCACAGGATATCTGTGGATGACGCTGGCGGAACTCGGCCGGGCCAGCGAGACCACGACGTTCAAATCCAAGGGGAAGGAACTCGCCTGGTATCGGGAAGGAGCAACCAAACGGGTGGCTGAGCAACAGCCCGATGGGTCGTGGGTTGGCGGTGTTGGCATCGACAGCATGAAGGTCATGTCCACGGCATTTGGGCTGTATTTTCTCGGCCCGCCTGCGATCAAATGATACGCCTGTGAGAAACCTCTTCCTGCGGGGTGGGGTGAGCACGCGAGCCACATTTTCGCGGCTCGCGATGATTTTCGCACCATAATGATCAATCTTCGACCACCTGGGCCGAATCTCCGGATAGGTGCCTCTTTTCTCGTCAGCAATCTTTTCCGCCATTGTTCGGGAACGAGTGCTAGGGTATGTCGAGGTCGCCGTCACAACTCGCATGAGCGGCCCGAATCTGCCTCGACTCTTTGGTGCTAACGCCACGAGACGAGAGTGATCCTGGCGCTGTGCGATGTGGCCAGCGCCACCCGACAACCAGCAAACGTCCTGGCACAGGTTCACATTGGCCAGGATTTTGCATGGAGTGTCCATTCGGAGAAGAATCCGTTGAGGGATCGTGATATGAGGGCCAGGAGTATCTGTCTGCTTGGGATCGGTCTCTATAGTCTCTTGAGTATCGCTGATTTTGTTCTAACATATACACTGATTGAGACCAGTGAGAGCGGTGTCTACGAATCGAACCCGGTCGCGGCGGCCTACCTCGAAAACCACGGGTGGCTCGGGTTAGCGATGTTCAAGCTCGGAGGTGTGACCGTCTTTGTGGGGGCGGTTGGGCTCCTGACGGCGCGTCGGCCCCGGCTTGCGGCCGGAGTGATCGGCCTTGGATGTGCCGTCCTTCTGGGGGTGACCAGTTACAGCTACAACCTCCTCAAGGACGCTCGACGGGAACTCGCAAATCGGGACGCTGCCTGGGGCAAACCGGAACGCGACCCGCTCAAAGATGTCCTGGTCGCCTGGATTCCGACCCGCTGAGAGAACCTATCGCACCCCGCTCAGATTTCCGAAGTTAACTGCTCACCCCGTGACGGCTCCCTCGGACGCCGAGCCCACCAGTTTCGCATATTTTGCCAGGACGCCCCGCTCAACCCGGAGCGGCGGCTTCACCCAGGCTGCCTTCCTTTTTGCCAACTCGGCATCGGAAATGTTCAGGGTGAGAACCTTTCGGTCGGCGTCGATGGTGACCGAATCACCATCCTTCACGAGCCCGATCGGCCCCCCAACCCACGCCTCCGGGGCTACGTGTCCGACAACCAGCCCATGAGTTCCGCCGCTGAAACGGCCGTCCGTAATGAGCCCGACGCACTCTCCAAGCCCCTGTCCGGACAGTGCGCCTGTAATCGAAAGCATCTCGCGCATTCCGGGTCCGCCGACCGGGCCTTCGCCACGGATCACAACCACATCCCTGGCTGCGATCTGCCTGTCCTGGATCGCCTGGAAACAGGCTTCTTCTCCATCAAACACTTTTGCTGGCCCGGTGATGCTTCGCTGCTTGAGCCCAGCCACCTTCGCCACGGCCCCCTCAGGTGCCAGGTTTCCCCGAAGGATGACGATGATTCCGTGGTCGAACATTGGGGCATTGAACGGCAGGACCACCGACTGCGGCGTTTCGAATACGCTACGCACTCCGGCCAGGTTTTCCGCCACTGTCTGCCCCGTGACCGTCGGGCAGTGACCGTGAAGCAACGCGTGATCAAGCAGCGCCCGCATCACGGCCGGGATACCCCCGACGCGGTACAGGTCGAACATCACGTACTTCCCGCCCGGCTTCAGGTCGGCGAGGTGGGGAACCTTGGCCCCGACCCGGTCGAAGTCCTCGAGCGTCCACGTCACCTCGGCCTCACGGGCAATCGCCATCAAGTGTAACACGGCGTTGGTGCTCCCGCCGAGTGCGAGAACCAGGGTGTAGGCGTTCTCAATCGACTCGCGGGTGATGAGATCACGGGGTCGGATGTTTTGCTCAATACACCGGATCAACGCCTTCCCGGCCAGGAACGCCTCGCGCTCCTTGGCAGCGGAGACGGCTGGGTTGCTCGCGCCCGTCGGGAGGCTCAGGCCGAGTGCCTCGATCGCGCTGGCCATCGTGTTGGCGGTGTACATCCCGCCACAGGAGCCGTGACCGGGGCAACTCGCGCACTCCACCTTGTGGAGGGTGGACGCATCGATCTTGCCCGCCTGGTGCTGTCCCACGGCCTCGAAGATCGAGACGATGTCGACGGCCTCGCCGTGCGGCCCCACGCCCGGCATGATGCTCCCGCCGTAGACGAACACCGACGGGATGTTCAACCGGGCCATGGCCATCACGCACCCGGGCATGTTCTTGTCGCAACCCCCGAACGCGAGCAACCCGTCGTGGTTCATGGCCCCGGCGACGGTTTCGAGCGAATCGGCAATCACCTCCCGGGAGACCAGCGAGTACCGCATCCCCGGGTGCCCCATGCTGATCCCGTCGGACACGGTTGGTGCCCCAAACACCTGTGGCACCCCGCCCCCCGCGCGAACCCCCTCGCACCCCTTCCGGGCGAGCCTGTCGAGATGGGCATTGCACGGAGTAATCTCGCTAAACAACGAGGCCACACCGACCATGGGTCGCCCGAAATCGTCATCGGTGAATCCGACCGCCCGGAGCATGGCACGGTTCGGGGCTCGTCCAGTGCCCTCAGTCGTCGTCAAACTCTTGCGCGTCGAACCCTCAGACATGGCATATCCCTTATATCCGATCAGATCGGCACTTCAGGTGGAACCGCAACAATCCGGGGAGTTGTTATCCCGACCCCTGACAGGAGTGGCCACCAGGCAGAAAAAATGCTGTGGCGGTAATCCTGACAGTTCACTCGAAAAAATCAGTTATGCGGTTTGCACCGATCAGGCGGGTGAACTAGGTACTTGGTGTCATCGCTCCAACAACTCGCAAGGTGTCGAGTGGAGCCACGACCTCCTGGTTAATCCAACCCTGGTTCGTCCCACCCTCAGAGCGGAACACAACGATGCGTACTATTACGAAGAGCCTGGTCGAGTTTCTCAAGAAGGAAGATGGCCCGACAGCGGTCGAGTATGCGGTCATGCTCGCCCTGATCGTTGTCGTTTGCATCGCGGCCATCACCAGCCTCGGGTCGAACGCCAACAGCACCTTCTCCTTCGTCGGCTCCGCCATCAAGCCGACCGGCGCTGCTGCCAGCTAACCCGCCCTGCGAGTCTTGCTCGCAGTTCCTGTTCCGGGAGGTCGCAGTGTGCGATCTCCCCACCTGTTCGATTCGCCACCACCATCCTCGAGGTTTCTGAAATGCGCACCATCACGAAGAACCTGGTCAAGTTTCTCAAGAAGGAAGACGGCCCGACAGCGGTCGAGTATGCGGTCATGCTCGCCCTGATCGTCGTCGTTTGCATCGCGGCCATCACCAGCCTCGGCCAGAACGCCAACAGCACCTTCTCCTTCGTCGGCTCCGCCATCAAGCCGACTGGCGCTGCTGCCAGCTAACGTTTCTTCGACTCGCATACTCACTACACCCCGCCACCTGGCGGGGTGTTTTTGCTTTCCCACTGACGAAACCACCTCAATTGTCGGATTTGCGGGCACCGAAAACTGGACACTGACGGAAAAACCGACAAATTCCCCGCCAACCCCCGTTGCGTGGTGCTATTGCCTAAGTTAAGGGTGAGATAACACTACCACGCCCAAGACCGAGGTGTTCCACTCGGTCTGTCTCCGGCGCACTTGCACTCCCTTGATGTCGCTTGCCCGCACCGGAGCATGCTAGTCCCACTCGAACCCGATCCGACTTACCAGGAGAGGAAGATCATGTGGACTGCAACAAAGCTGGCGGTCGAGTTCCTGAAAAAAGAAGACGGCCCGACGGCAGTCGAGTACGCGGTGATGCTCGCCTTGATCGTTGTCGTCTGCATCTCCGCCATCACGACCCTCGGCCAGAACGCCAATAGCACGTTCTCCTTGATTGGGGCTTCAATCGCGCCCAACACCGCGGCAAGTTGATGACATTCTTCTGAGCAACAGAATGACCCGACGATGACTCCTCATCACCGGGTCATTCTGAGACAGACCATCGCGAACTCCTCGCTATTTTTTCTCCAACTCGTCGCGGATCAACCGATCCACTCCATTGGGTGGCATCGGCTCTTCTTGACTATTCCACACCCGCTGTCCGTTCCGCCCGAACACGACCTGATGGGGGAGCATGTTTGCGAACCGATACCGATGTCCGAGTTCTCTCCCCGCTTCCTCGGTTGAGCTCACCCACAGGAAGTTGGTGAATGTGGCCTTCTGGGCTTTGAGGAATTGGAGTGCATCAGCCCGATCGCCTCGGTCGTTCTGGCCGTCAACGCTGAGCGAGATACACTCCAGACCAAGTTCCGAGTACCGGTTGTGCCACTCCACCACATGCGGGAACGCCTGCCGACACGGAGGGCACCAGGTGGCCCAGATATCAACCAGCACCACCGACCCCTTCTTGGACCGCACGACCCGGTCGAACTCCGCGTAAGTCGCCGGCGTCAGGGTGATGGATTCTTCCGCTCCGCGGCGCTTGTCAGGCGCGGGAGAGGCGGAATCACACCCGGTCGGGGCAATCGATGTCGCCACCAACCCGAGCACGAGTACCAGGCGCCACACCCGCATCGGTTCGCCCTCCACCAGGACCGACCGCCTATTTGGCCAGTTGGTCCTGGATCAGTTTCTCGACCTTTTCGGCAAATTCCTTCGCTGGGATGGGAGTGGACTCGCTGTCCCACACCCGTCTCCCGGTCTTGTCGAACACGACCATGTACGGGATACCGGCAAACTCGCCAAACCTCGCGTTGATCTTCTTCTCATCGGCTTCCGGATCGGCAGCGATGTAGTTCGGGAAGGTCGCGCCTTTCTCTTTCAAAAAGGCGAGTACCTTTTCCTGCTTGTACTCGTCAGCCGGCCCGAGCTTATCCATACTCACGGAGACGCAGGCGAGGCCCTTGTCTGCGAATTTCTTGTGCATCTCGACGAGGTGCGGGAACTTCTTCACGCATGGCCCGCACCAGGTGGCCCAGAAGTCGACCACAACCACCTTGCCCTTGAGGTCGGCGATTGCCTTGTCCATCGCTTCGGCCCGAACTTCGGTAACGGTCACGTCCTTCCCGGCAGGGGTCTTATCATCGGCCGTTGTCCCGCAAGCCGGAAGGGACAGGGCCAGCGCGGCGACAGCCGGAATGATCCAAGACAGCGTCATCGCTCTTCCTCGCATACTCATCTCCCTCATGAACTTGACGCGATCCGGCCACGTCAACCATCTTCGACGGAAACCCCAGGTTGGTCAACGGCATCTGTAATCGCCAGCGCTGTCCTGGAGCACGCCCAACTCTCCAGGATAGCATAGTCCCCCTCGGCGTTCGCGCTTTCGCGGAATCAAACGGGATGCTGAAGACCAGCCACCACCACTTCGAGGAATTCCCTCGCCCGCCTCGCCAGGGCGTCGACTCCCTCGGGTGTGTCGGGGCGGGGAACAAGTGGTGCGAAGATGTTCTCACAGGCCAGTGGCATCGTCCGTCCCGTGAATAGGACCGGGTGCAGCAATTTGTAGTGATCGATCTCCCCGAATCCCGGGCCGCAGTCCTCGTTCTTCGGCCACTTTCGGTGGTCCTTGATGCAGAAACTTCGAACTTCGGCAACACACGCCCGAATGTCAGGCAGGGGATCTTTGTCGAGGTAGTCGAGGACATTTCCGGCATCAAAGTTCACTTTGACGTTCGGGTGGTTGACCTCCCGGGTGATCGCAGCGCACGCCTCGCCGGTCCCCGTCTCCCCACCGTGTTGCTTGATCACAAGCACGACGTTGTTGTCTTTCGCGATCGGGGCGAGTTCCCGGAAACGGCTGAGCCAGAGTTCCTTGTTGCCGCCTTTGGTATGGCCGAACGTCAACACCTGCGGAATGCCAGCCGCCCCGGCCTGCAAGATTCGCTGTTTGTGAGCGTCGAGCCCCTCCTTGGCCTCGGGGTACACGCCGCTGAACATGAGGACCGGCTCAAGACCCATGTCGCGGCATCGTTTCGCGAGGTCTTTTGCCTTCGTCGGGGGTGCGTCTTGGGCGATGACCGGGGTATTCTTCCCGTCGCCCTCGTTGTGAGTCGTACCCCAGGCGACGAACGGATATCCGGCGACCTTGATCCCCTCCAGCGCGCGGGCGAGCGGGAAGCGGGAATAAGGGAGGGTCATGCAGGCGATCTGGAACCGTGTCGGCGAGGGCTTCTGGTCGAGGGAGAAAGTGGGTTGCGAGAGGGCCGTCGCGCTGACAGTGGCGAGGAACGTGCGGCGATTCATTGTGAGTCTCCGAAGGGGCAGAATGCGATCCCGAACATTTGCCACACCACCAGTGTCTCCTTCCCGTCATCACGACCCCGAAGGGTTCGCAGCCATTAGCCGGGGGTTGGGCAGTTGGTGAGAGACAATCTACCAGTGGGATCGGGTGCCACGGGCGGCTTCTCCGCCCGTGAAGGCGTCACACGGGGGGGGCAAGCCGCCCGTGGCACCCCCCCTGATCGGTGGTAGGTCATTTCCTGGGTTCTGCCTTGAGCGAAGCGATACCCCCGGCTGGCGACGGCAACCACCCCGACACCCACCGCCACCGCCTCCGGTGGTCGAGCTGCGCTCGACCACCGGCTAATCGCTACGACCCCTCCGGGGTCGTTGGGGTCAACGTGCTTACGTCATTGTCACCGTCACCGCCACCGGTGGGTTCTTGGGTGCCCCGCTTGGGAAACACTCTGACATTCTGTCAAATCTATTCTGTTACACTTTCGGCGTTGCCCCGCTTGGGCAACACCTGAACACTCTGACAATTCTATTATGTGACACTTTCTGCGCTGCCCCGCTCGGGCTGAGTCACGCGGTTCTCGGGGATGTACCAAATGGGACGAGTTCCAGGGGGTTTGAGGGAGAATCGTCACAACTGCCTCACGGTTTCACTCAAGGAGACGGTGTCCAACTCTTCTGTGAGGGAGACGGGCGGAAATGACCAACCACGCTTGTGGGTGCCACGGGCGGCTGGTCCGCCCGTGAAGGCGTTGCACGGTTGTGGGTGCCACGGGCGGCTTGTCCGCCCGTGAAGGGGTGGCACCCAATCCCACATACAAGCCGCCCGTGGCACCCGATCCCGCTGGTCGATTTTCTCCCGCCGCCTGCTGACACGGTTCGGCCTCGGCCTGCGGCCAGATGCCCGATCCCACTCTGCTCCGGGATGTCATCAGGAACGGTCATTCAGGTCATCGTATTGGGGAAAGTTGCCTGCCAGGGAAGGAAGCAGCGCAAGAGTTCGCAATCAGGAGGTGTTTTCCGTCTTGGGCATGCGGTCCGATTGTTTGGCCTGAAAGGCCGGTTCCTCCAGACCAGGCTGCTGACCGGTGTATTGATTGGTGGTGCATTCGGCCCTCTCATCCAGGAACCCGCGGAGGCTGTCTCATTCCCGGAGCGATCAACGGTCTAACGGGAGGGCGAGCGAGCACCCCTTTGCACAGTTATGAGCCACCGTGAGCGAGAGAGTGTAGGTCGGGTCGAGGCTTT
>PLDW01000492.1 GCA_003136315.1 Gemmataceae bacterium
AATGCTGTTTGAGAGATGCGGCAATAGCCCCTACAGTGGGATCAGCCAGAGGCGAGCCTGGAGAACCGCCCATGAACCTGCGAAGTCGACTGGCGAAGTTGTCGAAACTGTCTGCCGCCCGGGCACCAGCGGGGAGGTTGACCATCGTCTTCGCACGAGTCGGAACAGCAACGGCCACGGGCCGCCCACCGGGGATCTACGGGAACACCGGGGAGTGGGAGGCCGATGTGGTTTTCGATGGACACGAGCCTGACGAGGGGCTGGTGGCCTCTGCCCGAGCCCGTCTCGGCAAATCGGCAACGGCGGTCGTCCTCGGTGCGGAGGTGATTCCCCCGCCAAACAACTACCCAGACGATCCGCTGTGGTGACGGGGGGAGCGAAGGGGATGCTGGATCAACCCAGGAACCGAAGGATGAGTCGGAAGATGTTCAGCGTACTGAAGCCCTCATGAAGCTGACTTCTCGTTACCGTTAGCCACCAAACCCGCGAAGTCGTCGTTCCGTCGAATCTGATTAGACATGAACAGTTTACGGCAATTGCATCGAGCGGGATCGGCGAACGCGCCCAATTGATTTCGGAGAAACCGGAGGATCGGCGATGGGCGGACTCGGCAGCGGGCAGCGGGGGTCGAAGAAGACGGTCGTCGAAAGCTGTTACAGCATCGACACGTCAGATCTGAAGCAATGGAATCTCCTGGTGCCGGGGATCACCGGTAGGACCGGGTCGTTCCAGTGGCGACGCGGTAGGGAGGCGGAAGCGTCTTCATCGGCGAGTTACTCGATCACGATGGAGCAGCACACCGGGAGACTTCGGCTCATGTACTCCACGAAGTCCGCGAATGCCAAGCTCGATTACACGGTACGACTGGTGACTACGGAATGCCACCTCGGCGGGGTGCGGTGGTGGTTCATCTGCCCGTTGTCGCGGAACGAGGTGACTTGCGGACGACGGGTGCGGAAGCTGTATCTGCTTGGGAAATACTTCGGTTGCCGCTGTTGTCATGCCCTGTCCTACACGAGTTGCCAGGAGAGTGACAACCGGGTCTATGCAGCACTCCGCCAGGGGCTTGACTACGACGGGTTCGGCGATCCAAGCGGGATGTCCCTCGGGCAACTCGGGTTCGCGCTGAAGGTGGTGATGGCCCAAAGAAAGCGGCGGGATCGGATCGGGCGACGAAGGGGTACAAGCACAACTGGCACCACAGGCGAATAATGTCGCAGGCACACCACACCTACGAGGAGGACGGCACCATGACAACGCTCGCGAAGATCGAGGCCAACCGCCGCAACGCCCTGTTGTCGACGGGACCACGAACAACCGAAGGGAAACTCATCGTGGGCCGCAACTCGACCTCACACGGCATCTTCGCCGCCGTCCCCGTGATCCCCGGTGAGTGTCCCGACGAGTGGGAGGCCCACCGCGCTCGGGTGGTCGCCTCCCTGGCACCTTCCGGGCTATTGGAAGTGAACTTGGCTGAGCGGGCGGGACTGCTTCTGTGGCGTCTCCAGAGGCTGGCCCGGTACGAAGCCGAGATCGTGACCGCCGACATGGAGGAACTCGAAGTCCCCCCACTCCCACCGCCGCAGGATCAATACAGCCACCTCATCCCATCGCCGAAGCAGAAGACCCGCCAGGAACAACTCCAGGATCTTCGCCAGGAACTCCGGACCGCTCGCCAGGAGTTGGCCGAGGTACTCCCTGCGTACAACTTTTTCGTAGACGGGGGGAACGCGGGGAATGCGGTTGTGCCGTTTGAAGTGGTCGAGACGATCCTTGAGGCAGCGTTGGGCCGAGCCGAGATCGCGGAGGGTCTGCGGACCGACCCGCCGCAATTCGAGAGCAAGAAATTCCTGAAACAGTTGGGAGTCACCGAAACGGACGCGGAGAATGTGGCGTGGACGTCTGACCTCATCCACCGGGGGTTGCTTCTTTACGCTGGCTTCACTCAGGAGCCGGCTGAGCAGTTTCTGGAGTCGGTGCGGATGGACCTGGAGGAGCAGGCGGAGGAACACACCCGTGCCGTTCGTCGTCTGGATCGCGAAGCCGGTGCCGTGGCCCGGTTGCTGGACAATGGGATCACCCGCCATCAGGTCAGGACATTGCTCCCAAGCAACGGTCGTGACGAGCGGATCGCCAAGTATGAGCGGCACCTTCACACGCTCTTGACCTCGACCTTACACGAACTGGAGCGGCTCCAGGCCCGGCGCGAGGGTGGAGCGATCCCACCGCCAGCCGTGGTCGACGTGAATGTGAACGTGGTCACCAGCACGGATTGAAGTTCAGGCGGTGGGTTTGTTTTGGCAGACCCGTTCTGCTGGGATCTCCAGTGGTCGCAGATCAGATGGTTGGGAACCCGGAGTAGGTCGCGGGTTCGCGGGTGATGTTTCCGCGAGCCGACCCTTTGGCCAGCATCGGAAAGACAACCGGATGTGGGTTGCCCCCAGCCGAACTGCCCAAATGTTCCGCCGGGTTGAACATCACCGGTGGTCAGGGTTCAGTTCGGCGAGGCCGGGTCAGCGATTGCCTACGACGGTGTTGCGATCTGAAGAGGTCGGAAGCTTGGCCCGATCACCTCGTCACACACGGACGCGGGGTGGACGGTAATCAGAGGTTGGCGGAGGATCGCGGGGGAGCCGGGCAGGGCTGTGATTGTGATCGGGTCAACCAGCCGCCGCGGCCTCTTCCCCAGTACCACGACTGCCACGCCTGGCAACACGGCCTCCGGTTGGGCATCACAATACGACCGGCGGGCCACGCGGCGGAAGACCCACCCGGCTGCCGCCGAGATCATGAGCAGCCCGCCCGCAGTGAATGCAGGGGCCGCGAAGCGGGCGATCTCTAGCGACCAGGGGATCGGGGCCAGGGGGTTGTCCGGAATGTTCGAGTGCAAGGCGAATAATTGGGCGCTGAGCATTAGCCAGTCCGCAGCGCAGCGGTCCGGTCGAACGACCGAGAAGCCGTGCGCGCCGAGTGACCAGATGATCGCGAAGACCAGCAATACGGCAACAGAGCCCTGGCGGGTGGTCGCGCTGGTGAAGTGTTGGTGGTGATGTAACACTTGTCGTCCTCCTGGTTGGTACACCCGGAGGAAGGCACGCCAGATTGGTCAGCAGTGGCGAAGAAAGGTATCGGGCGGTGAGGAAAGGACCGACCCCGGGAGGGTTCGCCGACGCTACTACCACCCGGGGCCAGAGTTGTCATTCGCCCGCCGTGAGGCGGGACAGGGAACCGACCGGTTCCTGTGGGACATCCGTCCCGCCGGGGCTGCGGCCAAGCGGAACCCGTAGTTGTTGTTCCGGTTCGCGGGATCGTTCCTGTTGCGGTTCGCTGACCGGCAGTTCCTGCCGTTGTTGTTCCAGCTACCACCGCGGAGCACCCGAGACGAAGCCTTGGTCGGTCCCCGGGGTGTGCTGTACGACCCGGCTACGAAACCGCCAACTCTTCACCCCGGCGGCCTGCGCGAACGCCACCAGGGCCTGCCCCCGCTGCTGGGCGTCAAGTTCGGGGATTTGACCCCGTTCTACGGCCGCAGCCAGCGTTGTCACTTTCCGCCGGAACCGCACCCGGCTCCGTCGGTTCAAAACCAGATGCGTCGGAAACACCCGACAACCGAGGAAATCCATGCCGCGAGCCGTCTGGTTCGTGTAGGGCTCGGGCTTGACGGCGAGGAGCAAGACGTCGGCGAGAAACACGCGAATGGCCCCGAGTGTGTCACGAAGATCGGTCGAGGACTGGCCCCATACCGCGATGTCGTCCATGTACCGGGCGTACCCTGGAGCGTGGCGGCCTTCCTTGACGAATCGGTCACATCCCCCGAGGTAGAAGTTGGCAAAGTGCTGAGAGGTGAGACTCCCGATTGGTAGGCCCTTCCCAAGAGTGACAGCGTACCCATCGATCACCTGGGCGAACAGCGTAAGCAACCGCTGGTCCTTGAACCGCCGCTCCAAAAGTCCCTTGAGCGTGGCGTGATCGATGCTGTCGAAATACCGGCGAATATCGAGTTTCAGGAAGAACGGGAATCGGCTGGCGAACGTCCTTGCCTGGAGCAGGCACGCCACCCGTCCCTTCCTCCGGCGGCAGGCGTAGGTGTCGTGGACCAGCCACCGCTCAAACACTGGCTCGCAGATGTTGATGATCGCGTGGTGGAGTACCCGCTCGGCAAAGCATGGGGCGGTGATCAGCCGCTCTTTCGGATCGTGGATCGTGAACTGGTGGTATTGCCCGACCGGTACGGAATCGGTGAGAAGCTGTTCGCGGAGTCTGCGGAGATTGGCATCCAGATCGGCAACGTATGCCCGGGCATCCGCCTTCGGCCGCTTACCGCGGAGTGCCCGGGCCGCTGCGAGCCGGAGGTTTTCCCACGCTGCGATCCCCTCCATCAGGTTCCCGGCCCGCTTCATGACCTGCCCTCGCTGGGGCAGAAGCTGCGAGGAACTGCGCCCCGTACTTCGCGACCCTGGCGTCCCCAACCCCGACAATCGTCTCCAACTCTGCCGGAGTGGTCATTCGTCGGCGAGCCATTTCGGCGAGTTGTTCGTTGGTGAAGATCGTGTACACGGGGACCGCCTCCCGTTGGGCCAGTTCCTTCCGCAGATCCCGGAGCTTGACGAACACGGCGAAGTCGGCCGGCGTCAGGAGTTCCCTGTAATCGACACGCCCCTTCCGCCCGCCCGGCTGACCCGGCGGGCCGGCAGCGGATGACAGGAAATCGACGCAGATCGACCAGAACGAATTCTCTCCAGCATCTACGAATCGACGGTCGGCGACGAGGACGCGGTGGGATGCGAGGAAGGCGTTCACCTCCGCCTCTTGGGCGGATGGGTCGCGGACCGGAATCGTGAAGAACTTGAACGCCATCCGTCCCCTGATCAATCCATTCGGAGTAATAATATAATCGCTTGATTATCAGATTAAAATGGCTCTTTGGAATCGGTTGCGCTCGCTACGATCGCGGGGGGAAGTCGAACACCCCCTCACCTCGCTCCACTCCGGCCCTTCGGCCCCGCTACGGCATCTCCGGCTCCGCTCCGCTCCGCCTCCGTGCCTTCGCTGGGCCTGCGGGCCTCCGTTCCGCTTTCTATACACCTGTGTACTTGGCCCCGGCTTCAGGAACTGCGGCCAAGCGGAACCCGTAGTTGCTGAACCGGTTCGCGGGATCGTACCAGTAGCGGAACGCAGACCGGCAGAGCCTGCCGCCGTAGCTCCAGCACCCGCCACGGAGCACCCGAGACGAAGCCTGCTCGGCGTTTACGGGATCGGTCTTCTGTCCCCCCTCACTTCGATAAAACCTTGGTGCGAACCAATCCGCACACCATTCAAACACATTGCCGTGCATTTGGACAAAAGTCCATTTGTTCTCACCAAGGGCATTGACCGGGATTGTTCGCCCTCGGTATTCCCCCGCTTTCGCTCCCGGGCCGAACGGTGCCTTGCCATAGAAGTTGCACACGTCCGCTGTACAGGTCTTGCCCTCGTGGTCTGGACCGAACGAGAACGGCTGGTCGGGACCAGCCCCGGCCCGGCAGGCGTATTCCCACTGGGCCTCGGTTGGCAGGGTGATGGTGTACGCGATCCCATTGTGACGGGCAACCCCGAGCCACCTCGCGAAACACCAGGCATCGTACCATGACACATTCACAGCCGGACACCGGTCGTCGGCGGAGGCATCCCCGGATTTCTGGACATCCGGGTGCGGTTTGCCGCTCCATCGGCGATCCCGATGTCGAGGATCGAACAGTTCGTATTCGACGTTCGAGACGCAATACCGGTGAAGTCGGTAGTGGGTGAGCGTTACCGGGTGGAGGGGATTCATCTGGCCATCGCCCTGCCCGTCCCAGCCTGCGTCCTCGCCCTCCGGTGCCCCCATCGTGAACTGGCCGGTATCACCTGGCAGTTGATTCCGGACCAGATCGACGAAGCCGGCCAGCATCGTTTGGGCGAGTGGTCGGCTCGGATGGTCGGGGCCTTCCGGCCCGAGTATCTTCGGGAACTCGGCCAGGAAGTCCGCTCGGGCCTTGGTCCCGCCCATCCGTTTCCAACTTCGGCAGATGAACTCGCACGACCGCACTTGCCGACCTGCCGTATCAAGGGCCGACCCATCATACAGCGGAGACATGATCCCCACCCAGGCATCGCGGCGCGATGCGGTGGGGTCGGTGGCAGCCGTGTCGCCGAGTTCGCAAGCGAACCGCCAGAACTCCCGATATTCGCCGTAGCGATCATCCTCCGGGGCCACCACCCACCCACGGAGACGCTCGAAGTCGGCCGGTGTGCCGTTTCGACCCACCCACGCCGCAGCGAAGAACGCCTGCATGGTCGGGTTCCGCCAGCGAATATCGCGATGCCGGCCGAGGGCATCGAGCAGGTAGTTCTCCAGCGGCCCCGCATTCATCGCTGCGACGGCGTTGAAGTTGACCGAGAAGCGACGGAGGGAGGCGGCCCCCAGGGTCTCGACATCCTCGAACCGGCCCTCCGACTCGTGGGCAACCCGGGCCGCTGCCAGGCGGGAGTAAACTTGCCGGAGGAAGGTATCGGAGGCGGCTGCATCCACGTGCGAGAGGTTCGGTCGTTGCGGACCATCGGGCACAGCGGTGGGGTTCACGTACATCTCAAACGCAACCGCCCCAAGGATGTTCCGGGCAATGTCCCGCTGAACCCCGCGGTAGGTCGCTGGAACCTCACCATCCTTTGGCTCCCACTCCAGGGTGTTCCCCGCTTTGTCGGCCTTCAACCCCTCCAGGAGCATGTCTCCGGTACATCGCCAGTAAACGTCGGCAAGTGTCCGGATGCCGTCGTAGTCCTTGCGGTGAGTCCCGAGTTTCCGCAGCATGTCGATCACGCGCGGGACACCGAGCAGTGTTCGACCTTCTGCGGGGATGAGGTCGAATCGATCAATCCGGGCTTCCCCGACAGGATCGCGCTCGTCTACGACCGTGCCAAGCAGAAATCGCTGCTGCTGTTCATCGAGTTGCTCGATCCGGACAAACCGCCAGTCATTCTCATGCGGGGCGAAGAGGGAGTCCCACTGGCTGGTGAGAGCGTGGGGACGGGTGCTGACAACAATCGGGCAAGCCCCCCAGTCGCTTCGCGTGAGTAGCAATTGAAGCGTCTTGACGGCTCCCGGACGAGAAAGGGCCTGGTCCAGGCTATCCAGGACAAGCGTGAGGTGCCCTGTGTCGCGGCGTCGTCGTAGCGCCCGGAGGGCGTGATCGGGGGGCAAGCTCTGAAGGTCACATCCCAGGCCGTTCCGCCAGTGATCCCGGATCAACATCTCCAACAGATCATCCGGATCGTCGGGCAAGCGATCGATGCCGAGGAAGAACACCATCTGCGAAGGGCGAGCGGTGGTCAGCCGGGCCGCCAGCCAGCCGAGGTTGGTGGTCTTCCCGAGGCCAGCGTCGGCGACCACGATTGTGCGGAGGAGTTCGCCGCCGGGACATGTCTTGTCGAGCCAGTCGGGTCGGGGCAAGTTCTTCCAGGGGGAGTCGCCCCCGGGCTCGCGGAACCCGCCGCGGTCGCGGAGGTCGCGGGCCGCAGCCACATCGAGCAGAGGCAACGGAGCGTGGCCAGGATCGAGCAATGAAAGCCGCTGATCGCGGAGGAAGTTCGAGTGCCTGCGCGGGGGCGAAGCGGTCATTTGGCGGCCTCCTCCCGGGGGGTATCCACCTCCACCCACTCGTCATCGAATTGTGCCCGGACCCATCCACGGTAGGCCCGGATGTACTGGTTGGTCGCGCTGATCTCCATGATTGCGTCGGCCACGGTGGCAACACGGGTGAAGGATGGGTGCGTGGGAAGCGGATCGGGCCGTTGCCCGGCGGCCACGAGCACCTCGCGAAGGCCGGCGCTCTCGACAGCCTGAAACTTTCCCGGGATGGTGCCCTCATTGACTGTTCCGAGTCGACGCCGTCGCACGTCCGGGTGGTCGTTGGGTACTGTCGCCGTAATCGCTACGGAAGGGTTGAGGACAGGGTGACTGCGATGAGTGAGGCGCTCATACACAGCGTGGCCAAGGCACACCACAGCGGCCTCCCCCGACCGGCCGGTGATTGGGGCCACCCAGGGTGTGTCCTCCGCACGGCGTTCCTCTAACCGCCACCGCAGACGGTAGGGTTTTTGCCGATCGGCAACCTCTCGCAACAAGCCTTGGGTCGACGCGACAAAGTCGGCGAACCGGTCCTTGTCCGCCGCACTGGCGTGGGGCACTGGCTGGGAGAATACAATCAGCCCCATCGGCCACCAGTCTGGCGTCACGAGTCCGGGCGGGCCTGGGAGAAGTTCGGCGACGAGCCGGAGGGCATAGTTGGGTCCAGTGCCCGCGCTGACCACCAGGAACGCGGTTTCCTCCCGTATTTCGAGACCGTCGCCGGAACGGCCAGTCTGACCGGGTTTGGAGTGTTGCAGGTGCCACAGCACGTCATACACCAGCCATGCCCCAAGTCGGTCGAGTTTGAAATCAAAACCGAACGGCAAGGTCGGTGCGTCCTTGACCGGCTCCACTCTGGGGAGGGCACCCAACCAGGCGTCCTCAAACGCTTCGGCAGCCCGGTTGAGCCCCTGTTCATCCTTTCCAACGACTGCCGAGAGCGTATTGACGAGGCCGCACAGGCGTCCGTCGAGTGTCCGATCCCGTTTCTTCTCGCCGAGCCCAACGAGTTGGGTTTGGAGTCGTTGCAAGCCGTCCAAAAATCGCCCGCAGTCGTCTGGTGTCGCTTCGTGAATGGCGAATCTCGTCGCTCGCCACAGGGCCGATCCGGTTCCACAACAGAGTGTGGCTCGCTGGTATGGAGCCTGCCCGCAGTCGATTATGCTGAGAAAAGCATCAATAGCAGTCACGACTGCCCTCCCTGTTCGAGCCGACGCACAAAGATTTCGATCGTCTCCTGAACCTCCCAGTCACCGTTGCAATTGTCCCCGAGTTTCCGGACATCGGCGATGGGGAACTCGGCCAGGTTCTCTTCAGTTGCGGGGACGACGTACACGACCCCGGCATTTCGGTCCGGCCGGAAGCCGAGATTGGTCAACCCGACATCGGCCTGGCGGACATCCTGACCACCGGCCTGTTCGATCCGGAACACCACGATCGCTTCCCCAGCCGGGGTTCCGTCGATTTCCGACGTCACTCGGGCGACTCCATACGGAATGTCGGACGCCAAGTACGTGAGTCGGATCACCCCTGCCTGCTGGTTGATCTCGTGGGACGGAAATACCTTTGGTCGGGGGACAGTTGGAGTAGATGGACCAGGGTCAGCGACCAGGGGGCACTCGATCCGAACCTCGGCCCGGAACCCGGTACTGGTTCGGATGACGCAGCCCGAGCCGCCCTCGGAGCCATTTTCACTCGGCACCACTAGGTTGAATGGTTCGGCTGGTTTCAGAGCTTCCGGAAAGACCCATCTGGCAAGCTCCGCGCCGATCTCGCGGAAGAGAGCCGGCAGCGGCTCGCGGTCCTCGTCTTTCGTCAACGAGAACCAGTGGCGGACCAGGGGATCGAACTCGCGTGCGTGCTCGATCGCCTGACGCAGTTGCGGGTTCGTAACGCGTCCCATCTTGTACTCGATCACATCGTCTTGAGTAATGTCTGACATGGTTTATTCCTCTCAGTTATATGTTTTGAGCCAGGATCGTACTCGCAGCTCTTACTCGTGGAAGTCATCGGGGAGTCGTTGACGCAGTTTTTTCTTCGCCGATTCCCAGTGTTTCTTGGCTTGCGCGACGGAACACCCCATCGCAGTCGCGATTTCCTCCCAGGTCAGGCCCTCCCAGCATTTCAGTTGAATCACCTGTTGCTCCCCGGGCAGCAAAAGAGCGAGCATGTCCTTGAGACGGCTGTCGCGTTCCTCATCCTCGGCCATCGCGGCGGGCTGTTCCGATTCGTCGGTCCCGGGTGAGCGATCGAGCCGGTTCTCGTCCTCGTGACGATCGAGATCGGTGTGGTTCTTGGTGCGTGGACTCCCCTTCGAGGGCGGTTCCTGGACAGGGTCCGCGGTCGCGATCGTTTCATCCCGGCGAGACGCGACCTTTCCCGTCTCGATTCCGCTGACATCTCCCGTCATGGCCCGTTTCCCGAAGAGCATGGCATCGTCCAGCCAGGTCTGTCCTTCCGGCAATCCCTTCCGCACGCGATCAAGCAGGTATTCCGCCTTGCCGATAATAATCCGTACGATCTGCCAAGCGACATAGCCGAACTCATCCTCGATCTCGGCCATCGGGTTATTCGATCGTGGTTGATGCGATCGAGCCCTGCGCGCGTGTGCCCAGGAATGTAAACGCTGGGCGAGTTTGTTAAGGAACTTCTCGGACTTCATCAAGTCCCGCGCGACCTGTTCCCAGATCGGGCAACGCCCACCAGGCTTGCGATTCTCGAAGATGTTCAGCAACTCCGGGAATTCGTTCACATAATTCACTGCCTTGGTCGCGGCATCATTCGGCCATTTGGCGGGATTGGCCAGGGCCTCGGACGCTTTCTCGTACTTCTCGGCGCCGTTGTCAGAATCGAGCGGCATGTTCAGGCAATCGCTCACGGCCCGGTTGCACCTCACAAGGCACTCCAGGTATTCCACGCTTTCGAGTTCCAGAGGTGGACTCATGCGACGATCCTCCTTTCCAATCGTTACAAGGCATCATCGACAGGGCCGCAGAGCGATTTTTTCGCGATTTTTTCAACCCCTCTCCCCACCACCACTTACGCTGCCCGACGACCCCCTCCCCGGCACACCGGGCAATCCGCCCCCGCTCCGACCAGCCCGGCTGCGACCTCCAGCCCGCGACCCGGAACCCATCGCTGCCGGTGCCAGGTTGATCCGCCCAGGTCGCCGTTCACGAGGTCGAGCCACAACTGCACCCCGGTTGCCGCCGCGATCCCGTTGAGCGTCGGCAGCGAGCCCAGCCGACCCCGGGCGTCCCACGGTTCGGGTGGTCGCCGGGGGGCCGCTCCTGGCGGAGCACGCAGTTCATACTCCGCCTGGTCGAGATCCCCGAGCCCGCCCACGCACCTCACGCACCCCATCCCGGGGAGCAAGAGCCGCACATCCGCCGCGAGTTGACGGCCCTCCGGTCGATGGGTGACCCCGGTTCCCACATCCAGATGAACCACCCCATGCTCCGCCGCCCAGTGGGCCACCTTCAGGCGACCTGCGTCTCGATCGACCGTGGTCACGATCAGGTCGATGTCGCGGAGAAGAACCCGTCGGTCGAGGATGTCGTGGGCGAAAGCCGTGACAGCCAGATCGGGGCGGAACGCGACGAGGTTTCGGGCCAGCGCGACCACCTTCGCCTCGCCCACATCTACCGCCCGCACACCCACCATTCCCACGACATTGTGATCCTCCAGTCGGTCCGGATCGACGAGTACCAGCCGTCGGATGCCGACCCCCGCAAGCTGGAACGCCACCGCCGACCCCAGCCGCGATGCCCCCACCACTGCTGCCGAACTCTGGATCACCTTTCCGAACGCCCGCTCGCCCACGGCCTGGATCGTTCGCGACCACAGCGAATCGGCCACGGATCGGCCCGTGGTCGCGGTCTTCGGCAGTCCCGGTCCGATGACACGGAACCCGGCCAGCGGAGCGACCTCTCCGGCCTCGAACACCCACCCTCGCCACCCCGATAGTGCTGGCGCCAGACCGACGAGTAACACCACCAGTCGCTGCGTATTCCACGGTCGGAGGCGGGAGAGCCAGTAATCCGGTTCGCCCGCCTCGGTCGCAGTCGTGGCAGCCAGCACGAGCCAGGAATCCAGCGGCCTGCGATCGTCCCCGCTGCCCGGGCTCGCGAGTCGTAGCCCCGATGCGAGCAGCGTGGGTGGCAAACGGGTGAAATCCGGAATCGCCTCCCCGATCGCCGTTCGCGACCGGTCGGTCAGGAGAGGCCCCAACACAGCCCGATCACCCGGGGCCGCGATCACCAGTTCGTAGGAAGTGGGCGTCTTCATGGTTACCTCGGTGTGGGATGGGTAGGCCGCAAGCGGCCCGCCCGCCCACGCGGGTCAGTCTCGGTCCTGGATCGCGCGGAGGCGGGCCAGTTCCTCGGCTCTCCGCCGGTCGACCTCAACTTGCCGCTGCTGGAGCCCCCCGAACCACCCGGCCAGTTCTGCCGAGGGGGGGAAAGCGACCGGGCCGACCTCGTGTGTCGGTATGGTTGGAACCACCGGCTGCGGCTCGATCGCCGGGGCCGGTGCGGGAATCGTCGCGTTCACGTTTCGTCCCCCTTGGGTTCGAGATACCGCGGCGGGGTTGGCCGCCGCTCAGGACATCACGCCGCGGACATGGCCGCCACGGCGACCACCGGCGGCCCCATCCGTCGCAAGGCCGCGTAGACGCGGTCGTGCGTTTTGCCGACCATCAGATTCGGCTCCGACCGTAACGGCGTCAGCCGCGGGTTCTCCAGGTGGTAGGTGTGAACCCCGACCCGAACGCCTCTCCGGGCCGCCCCGACCGCAGTCGTCGCCGCCAGATCGGTGTCGCCAAAGAGGACGTGGTCGAAGTCGATCACCAGGATCTCATCCCGCTCCAACACCCCCACTTCGCCCGGGTGCTGGCACACCTGCCGGTAGCCGCGGATCAACGCCCCGGCTCGTTCCACTTCGTCTGCCGATACATATGCGCCCTGAAGCATGACTGCCTCCCCACCCCGGCCGGTCGCATCTTGCGTTGGCCAGGGCCTCGGTTGCTTTCGCGTCCCTTCACTGGTAGGAAGGCACACTCGACAGGGTCGCAACAAACCATTCCGCGCATCCGACCAATCAAACTCAACAAGAATTATCTCCCTCGTTCCCACGCTCTGCGTGGGAACGCCGTCTTCGACGCTCTGCGTCGTGGCCTGACCGGAACGTACGCTTGTGCGGAGATACGATAAGCGTCGTCCACAGCGTGTTGGCCCACCCCGCGGAGCGGGGAAAACCCAGTTCCCACGCAGAGCGTAGGAACCAGGGGTAAACAATTTCGCCCATCCGACCAATCAAACTTAATTAAATTATATTATTACGTATATAGCAATGATGTGATTTTCATTTTTCTGGCGCTTCGCTTACCCCAACCTGCTCCACTCCGGCCCTTCGGCTTCGCAGTGGCATCTCCGGCTGCGCTCCGCTCCGCCTCCGTGCCACCGCTGCGCCTGCGGGCCTCCGTTTCGCTTTCTGGACACCCGTTCACTTGGCCCCGGCTTCAGGAACTGCGGCCAAGCGGAACCCGCAGCCGTCGTACCGGATCGCGGGATCGTTCCTGACGCGGCGCGCTGACCGGCAGTCCCTGCCGAAGCTGCTCCAGCTACCACCGCGGAGCACCCGAGACGAAGCCCGAACCGGCCCACAAGGATCGGTCCGTCGCCCTATATTATAATATTCGCTTGCGTAAAAATCCTGACACCATTCCCATACGTTCCCGTGCATATCTTGGAGGTGCCACAGGTTCGGGGGGTACGAGTTTGGCGGTGTGGTCGTTCGCAGGTATGGTCCTTTGTTTTCTGTTCCATAGGGATATTCCCCATTGTGGTTCGCCAGGTCTCCCCGCAAGATCGACCCAAAGTGAAACGGGGTGGTAGTTCCCGCCCGGCAGGCGTACTCCCACTCCGCCTCGGTCGGCAGGCGATACCCCGCCCACCGGGCAAAACAGCACGCCTGATACCACGTCACATTCACTGCCGGGTGGCGGTCAGCATCATCCCCGGCCGGGTGGGGCTCGGAGCCAGGCGACCACCCCCACCGCTCCTTCGCATGGGTCGGATCGAACAACTCGTACTGGGCGTTCGTGACGAGAAACTCGTGCAGCGCAAATGGCGACACCACCACCTCGTGTTGGTGCTCGTCGTCATCTCGTTCTGTCTCGGTTTCTGGTGAGCCCATCAGGAAGGGCTTGCGGTCGTCGCCAGGAGCGGGTGGGCAGCGACGGAACCCCGCCGGGATTTGTCGAGCCACATCGCCGCGGGGGCCAGGGTCGGCCAGAAGTGATTGGAACTCATTCCGCCAGGTGGCTATCACTTTCCGACCGGCCCGTGATCGTCGCATCGCGGGCCACGCCCGGAACATCATCTCGCAACAGCGGGTCGCCCCGGGCTCGAACAGCACCCCGACCGCAGCCGCCCACAGCGGGTCTTTTCGCACCGCCCGCGGCATCTCCACCAGGAAACCCCACAGCGGAGCGTACAGGCTCTTGCCCGTCTCATCTCGCGTGTCGTCGTAACGCCACTCCCGCAAACGCTCGATGTCTTTGGGGGTCGCGTATCGGGAGAGCCACCAGGCCGCGAAAAACTCCTGCAACGACCGATCGTACCAGCGGAAATCGCCCTGCCGGGTCGGCCGCGTGTCGAGCAAGTCGAACTGGATCGTATCGTTCAATTCGGCCAGCGCATCCAGGTCGTCCTCCAGGTCGCGGAGATCGTACTCCCGACCGCGTACGCCCGCGCCCTGAAGGCACGTCAGAACCCGCCCGAGGAACTTCTCCATCCCCGCCACCGGGATGTGGGACACATTCGGGCGGAACGGTCCCTCCCGGCCTTTCGAGCCCGGCGCGGGGGACCGGTACATCGTGTAGGCCAGCGCTCCCAGCAAATCGAGGGCGAAGGCGATCTGCCGCTCCTGGGCGTGCGGGGGTGGGGGCCGGTCCTTCCGCACCCCGAGCAGCCGGGCCTTCGGGTTCGTCATCCCGTACCGCACGCGGTGGTCCGCCGCACCCGCAAACATGTGCGATGCGGTACGCAGATCGGCGAGTGTGTAATCGACCAGGCGGCAGGGTTCGCGCGAGGGACGGGGGCGGTCGGGTTTGTCCCCACACTTGCGGATGTATTCGATATTCCGTGGGTTCTCCGCCAGCCCCCGCCCACCCGGAGGCAGCCGACGATACCGGGCGGCCCCCAACCGCCGCCGCTCGGCAGAATCGGGGCCGTCCGGACCGAGCAGGAGTTCGCGTTCCGGCCGGGCCAGGGGTTCGACCCGGGCAAACCGCCAGGCCCCTTCGTTCGGGACGATCAACTCATCCCACCCATCGAAAACGGCATGGGGTCGAGCGCTCACCACCACCGGGCAATTCGCCCACACCCCCGATTCGAGAACGGCCCGCAGCAGTTGCAAGCCGTTCTTGTGGGCCTGATCGATACTGTCGAACAGCAGGGTGATCCGCCCAGCCTCTCGCAGTCGTCGAAGGGTCGGGAGGACGCGATCATTGGGCAGGTCGGCGTTCGCTGTTGGCTTCCGGAAGCGATCCGGGAGGGTGCGTTTCCAGAAGTCGGTGTAAGTGTTCGGGAGGTCAGGGTGATCGAGGGTAAACAGGAATGGCACCTGGCCCTTGTCAGCAAGTTCCTTGGCCAGCCACACGAGGTTGGTACTCTTCCCCAGTCCGGCCGCGCATACAACCGCCAGCCGTCGAATCTTGCCCCCAGCCGTGAGTTGGCGGACGAAAAACGCCCGTTTCTTCGCTCGCCACGGCGGGCGGGGCCGCTCCTCCCCGCCGGATCGGCCAGCGTGCCGGTCCTCCCAAAACTGCCTCCCGGAGAGGTACTCGCGAACGTTTTGCTGCGGTTGAAGGAGCGATAACCGCTGGCCCGTCGCAAAAGCCAGCTTATCATTCTTATTATTGTTATTATTTATGGTGGTATTCATTTTTGTTGCGATCGCTACGCTCGCTTGGGAGTTCGCCACTCAACACCCCGCTCCACTCCGGCCCTTCGGCCCCGCTACGGCATCTCCGGCTCCGCTCCGCTCCGCCTCCGTGCCTTCGCAGGGCCTGCGGGCCTCCGTTCCGCTTTCTGGACACCTGTTCACCTGGCCCCGGCTTCAGGAACTGCGGCCAAGCGGAACCCGCAGTAGTCGAACCGGTACGCGGGAACGATCCTGTAGCGGTCCGCTGACCGGCAGTACCAGCCGTAGTCGTACCAGCTACCGCCGCGGAGCACCCGAGACGAAGCCCGCTCGTCAAAATGGTCTTCGCACCATTCCCACACGTTCCCGTGCATATCATACAGGTCGTACTGATTCGGTCGAAGTTCTCCTACGGGGTGGGTCGAGCCTTTTCTCCATGCCTCGCCGAACCAGGCATAGTCCTTCAGTGAGGGCTCGTCGTTCCCGAAGCACCAACGATCGGCCGACCCTCCCCGGCAGGCGTACTCCCACTCCAGTTCCGTGGCCAGTCGGTGCCCACACCACGCCGCGAAGTTCCAGGCGTCGTACCACGTCACATGTACGACCGGGTAGCGTTCGTCCCCGCGTCTACGCCACCAACTCACCAGGGGGTGTTTGCCGTGCCACCGCTCCGCCCGGTGGGCGGGGTCGAACAGCTCGTACATTTCGTTCGTCACCACCCACAGGTGCATTCGGAACGCCGCGACGGGGCGGGGGACGCCCTGCACACCGTCCACAGGGTCGGCCCCATACGGGCACACCCCGGCTGGGATGGGGCGGAACCCACCTTCGATCTCCTGGTGAATTCGGCGCTGGTTTGCCCACCCCTTTTCCAGAGCCCGATACGAGGCACGCCACCTGGTGATCGTTTCGGGTGATCGTCTCTGCATGGACCGAAAAGCGTGGTACACCATCCTCCGGTGCCACTGCACCCAGTCGTGAGAGCCTCGTACCGTTTGCGGCGGCGCGAAGTACGGCCGAAACACCGCGAACCATCGTTCCCGATCAATCAGTTCGTCGGGCAATTCGGCCGCGAACGTCCAAAACTCGTCGAACGCTGCGAGCCCCTCGCCCTTGCCATCGACCACCCACCGACGCATCTGGACCCGGTCGTCCGGTGACCCGAAACGCATCCCCCAGTAGGCCGCGAAGAACGCCTGGACGGTACGATCGTGCCAGGCCACGCCCCGGCGGCCGAGTTCGCGGAAGAGGAGGAAATCGACCGCCCCGGTGTTCATCTGGGTGAGCAGGTCGAAGTCGTTTTGATACTCCGCTGGCGTGCCCAGCCCGGCCCCCGCGAGTCGCGTGGCAACCGCCGTGTGAAACCCTGGCAGATCCCGCTCAGGAATCCCGACCGTGTTCGGTTCCGGTGGGGCGTCGGGGGTCTTGGCCGAGAACATCTCGAATGCGATCGCCCCGAGCAGCGCTGCCGCGCGGTCGATCCGGGTCTGATGGTTCCCCCGGCCGGGCTCGCCCCCTTTGGGCAACCCGATATGGGCGGCTGGCCCGACCAGCCCGGAGGCCAGCAGCCCCCGCCGATTCACCCGCTCGTCGCCGCCCGGTACAAGACGGGCGGGGTCAATGTGCTCTCCCGGCTCGAAGTAGGCCAGGGCGTACACATCCGTCGCAGTGGTCAGCCCAAGCCCACGGACGGCCTCCCTGGGGTCGCCACCGCTGGCCGTGGCGTCCGCCACCGCACCCCCAATCAGCCCGGCCATCAAACGGAGCAACCGGGGCACCGCCAGGAGCCCGCGGCCGCCGGTGGGGATGTCGTCGTACCAGTCCCCGCCCGCCTGCCGGGTCAGGTAGAGCCGGACCTCGGGTTCCCCCAGCGGCTCGACCCGCAGGAATGTCCAGTCCGGGCCAACGAACAGATCCCAAGCACCATCAAAGGCGTGCGGTCGACCGGCGACCCACACCGGGCAGCCCCGCCACCCGTCCGACCCGAGTACATCCCCCAGAAGCCCCGGGACGCCATCGCGAGAGAGAGCGTGGTCGAGGCCATCAATGAGCAGTGTGATCCGGCCATCCGCCTGCAACCGCTCGACAGACCGCCGGTTCTGGGTGAGGTCGCCACCCCCGTTCCGGGAGATCGCCGACGCGAGATGGTCTAGAACTGCGCCCGGAGTCCGATGTTCGGCTTCGAGGAGGTCGAGGCCGCGGGTCGAATCCAGCCGAATCAGCAGGGGGAGTGTCCCCGAGCCCGGTCGTCCCGCAAGACTCGCTTCCAGCCACTGGAGGTTCGTGGTTTTGCCCAGCCCGGCATCGCAGACCAGACCGACACGCAACGGACGAGCCCGACCGGAGGCCAGTTCGAGGAGTTTGGACCGCTCAATCGGCTGCCACGGGTCGCGATCAGGCCGTGACTCTGGGGTCTCGGGTGTAGCTCCACCAACGGCCCCACAAACCAGACCCCGCCGCTCCTTCGGATTGGCGACGGGGTCGAGTTGTGACAGCCGCTGCCCGCGTAGGAAGGGCTGCGGGGTATTCCCGGGCGAATTCATGCGATATCCCGACGACGAGGATCGATGTCCGCCTACTGTACCACACCGAGACGCCCGTTTGTATGCTCCCTGACCGACCCATCCGGTTCGGAGCGTCCGCGCGGCAGCCGCTACCGGGTAGAAGGCACGGAATAGGGAGGGTGGGAGACAGAATGCGGGAAAATCTGACGAAGAGGTAGGAATAGCCTTCCCGCGTGAGAAATGGAAACGATTTCAGGGTGTGGTGGCAGGAGTCCGATCGTCATTCTTGGCAATTTCCGAGCGCTGTCACGGACAAACAACATGGTAAGATAACCCCCTCGGGTCACCTGCTGACACTCCCCTGCGGATCGTCGTTCCGGTGCCCAACCGGGCAGACGTGCCATGAATGAAGCTGAAACGTGCCGGACACTCGTCCGCCCCAAGCTCGAAACCGTCGGTTGGGCGGCCAACGGGGAACGATTCTACCGCGAACAACTCCACATCACCGACGGGCGGATCGTCGTGGCCGCGGGGAAGCCGCACCGGCTGAAACGCAAAGTCCCCGACTTCCTCCTCTACTTCACCCGGGACGTTGTTCTCGCAGTCGTCGAGGCGAAGTCCGACCAGAAGCCCGCCGCCGACGGGCTTCAGCAGGCCAAGGACTACGCCCGGACCCTTGGCCTTTTCTTTGCATTCACCACCAACGGCGCGGAGATCATCGAGTATGACGCATTCACACAAGCCGAGACCCCTCGCACAGATTTCCCCACACCTGCCGAGTTGTGGCAGCGCTACCAGATCGGGATGAGCCTCTCGACCGCCACCCGCGACGCGCTCCTCGTCCCCGACTTCTTCGACCCGAAACGCATCCCCCGGTATTACCAGCGAATCGCGATCGAACGGGCCGTCCGGGCGATCGTCGGCGGGCAAAAGCGGTGCCTCCTTACCCTCGCCACTGGGACCGGCAAAACGACCGTTGCCTTCCAGATTTGTTGGAAGTTGTGGTCCGCCAACTGGAACGCGACCGGCGACCCTGGCCGCAAGCCCCGGATTCTTTTCCTCGCCGACCGGAATAAGCTCGTCGATGACCCGAAGGCGAAGGACTTCAAGCCGTTCGGGAACTCCGCCTGCAAGATCGAAGGGGGCAAAGCGACGAAGGGGCGAGAAATGTACTTCGCCATCTACCAGGCCCTGGCGGGGGAGGAGAACCGCCCTGGGCTTTACTGGCAGTACCCGCCGGATTACTTCGACCTGATCGTGATTGATGAGTGTCACCGCGGATCGGCAGGCGACGAGGGCCGATGGCGGGAAATCCTGAACTACTTTCAACCCGCCTACCAACTCGGCATGACCGCCACCCCGCTCCGCGAGGACAACCGGGATTCTTACCTCTACTTCGGGAACCCACTGTACACCTACAGCCTCAAGCAGGGCATCGACGACGGGTTTCTCGCCCCATACCGGGTACACCGCATCGTTACCACCTTCGATGCGGCCGGTTGGCGACCGACAAAGGGGCAGCTCGACAAGAACAGCCAGCCGATCCCCGACCAGGAATACCACACCAAGGACTTCGAGCGGTTGCTCTCCCTGGAGGCCCGCAACGATGCCATCGCCCGTCACCTCACCGACTTCTTCCACAAGACCGACCGGTATGCGAAAACGATCGTCTTCTGCGTCGACCAGGAGCACGCCAGCCAGATCCGGGCCGCGCTGCACAAGTTGAACCCCGATCTCGCGGCCGAAGCGGCGAGTAGGGGAAGTGAGTACGTTGCCCGGGTAACCTCCGACGAGGGCGAGATCGGGGGTGGGTTTCTCGGCAAATTTCAGGATCTCGAAGAGCCGTTCCCGGTCGTTCTGACCACTTCCCAACTTCTGACAACCGGGGTGGATGCCCCCACCTGCCGGAACGTCGTCCTGATTCGGGTGGTTGGCTCGATGACCGAGTTCAAGCAGATCATCGGACGGGGCACCCGCACCCGGGAGGACTACGGGAAACTGTTCTTCAACATCCTCGATTACACCGGTAGCGCGACCCTCAAGTTCGCAGACCCGGATTTCGACGGGGAACCAGTCGCAGTGACCCCCGAGGAGATTGATGAGTACGGGAAGACGATCACATCCCCGGATCTGCCTCCGCCCCCTCCGGAGGAGCCCGAAGGGGGTGACGAAGGAGGCTACATCCTCACACCCCCGCTCCCCGGCGGTCGGCAGAAACTCTTTACCCACGGGGGGCCGGGCGGGATCGATACCGAGATCATCTACGACCTCGACCCCGCCGGGAAGAAGCTCCGCACGGCGGAAATCACCAAGTACGTCGGAGAGGAAATGCGGAAGCTGTACATCGACCCGGACGATCTCCGGAAGCGATGGACCAACGCCGAGCAACGGGCCGCGGTAGTGGAGGAACTGACCAGCCGGGGAATCGGCCTCCCGGTTCTCGCTGCCGAGGCCGGGCAACCGGATGCCGACCCGTTTGACCTCCTCTGCCACGTTGCCTACAACGCCCCCTTGCTTACCCGGAAGCAGCGGGCCGAGAAGCTCCGGAAGGCGAAGCCGGATTTCTTCGACCAGTACGGTCCAGACGCCCGCGCGGTGCTGGATGCGATCCTGGAGAAGTACACCGAACACGGGGTCGGGGAGTTCTCGCTTCCGAGTGTGCTCGAAGTCCCGCCGATCTCATCCCTCGGCAACCTGAACGAGATCGCCGGCCGATTCGGCGGGGCCGCGAAGCTGAGGGAAGCTGTGGATCGGCTGCAAGAGTACCTGTACGCGGCGTGATCGGACGGAAAGATACTCATGGCAAGAGCGAAGAAGGCGGCCAGTGATGCGGCCCCACCAACCACGGCCCAGCGCCTCGGGTCGCTGCTGAAGTCCGCCCGGGACACGATGCGGAAGGACAAGGGGCTCAACGGCGATCTCGACCGACTCCCGCTCCTCACCTGGCTCATGTTTCTGAAGTTCCTCGACGATCACGAGACCGCCGCCGAGACCGCCGCCGCACTCTCTCGGCAGAAATACCGGCCGACGATCGATCCCCCCTACCGGTGGCGGGATTGGGCGCTGAATGACGATCTCACCGGGAAGAACCTCCTGAAGTTCATTTCTCTGGAGGACACCCCCCTCCCGCGAGCCAAGGGAGCCTCCCCGACCAGCCCACCCACCACTGGCCTCGGGCTGATCCCGTACCTCCGCGGGTTCGTAAGCAGCGCCGACCCGAAGCGCCGGGTCGTCGGGGAGGTGTTCACCGGGGTCACGAACCGCATGGAGGAAGGGGCGCTCTTCTGGGACATCCTGAAGCAGATCAATGGCATCCACTTCGACTCGACTGACGAGATTCACACCCTCGGCCACCTCTACGAATCTATGCTCAAGGAGATGCGGGACGCGGCAGGGGATTCGGGCGAGTTCTACACCCCGCGAGCAGTCGTTCGGTTCATGGTCCAGGCCACCAACCCCCGGCTCGGGGAAACGGTCCTCGACCCGGCTGCCGGGACCGGCGGATTCCTCGTCGAATCCTTCGGCCACCTTGCTGGGCAGGCGAAGAAGGCCCAGGACCGCGAGACCCTCCAAACCCGGAGCATCTTTGGGCAAGAGGCGAAGCCGCTCCCGCACATGCTCTGCATGATGAACCTCCTCCTGCACGGCCTGGAGGCCCCGAGCGTCACGAAGGGGAATAGTCTCGCCGTCACACTCACCGAGCTTGGCGAGTCGGATCGGGTTGATGTGATCCTGACGAACCCGCCCTTCGGCGGAGAAGAGGAAAAAGGCATCCAGAACGGGTTCCCGGCGGACAAACAAACGTCCGAAACGGCCTTGCTGTTTCTCCAACTCATCATGCGGAAACTGCGGAAGACCCCCAAGCCAGGCCGGGCTGCGGTGGTTGTCCCGAACGGGATACTGTTCGGCGATGGGGTATCCGGCCGAATCAAGCAGGAACTGTTGACGCAGTTCAACCTGCATACGGTGGTTCGACTGCCGAACGGGGTGTTCGCGCCCTACACCTCGATCCCGACGAACATCCTCTTCTTCGACCGTTCCGCCCCCACGGCCGACGTGTGGTATTACGAGGTCGCACCGCCGGAGGGCCGCAAGCAGTACACCAAGACGGCCCCGATTCCCTTCGAGGCATTTGCCGATTGCCTTGCGTGGTGGCCGAAGCGGATCGAGAACGAGCGGGCGTGGAAGGTGCCCTTCGCTGCGGAACACGAGGATGCCCGTCGCCGAGCCACCCCGCACTGGAACGCTGCCACCGTAGCCGACGCACGGGCGAAGGGGTTGCGGGACGAGATCGTGAAACTCGAAGGGGAGATCGACACCCTTGAAGCCGAGGCCCGCCCCCCCAAGCCCTCCGCGCGGATCACGGCTGCGAAGGAGCAGGTACTCCATTTGGCGGGTGAGGAACGGACCGCGCGAGAGACAGCCCGCACTGAGCGGGCTGCGGGCGATGCCCAATACTGGCCGGTCTTCAACATCGACCGCAAGAACCCCAGCGCCAGAGTGGACGCCGAACACCTCCCACCCGAGCACCTCGTCGAAAGCATCCTCGCAAAAGAGGCGAAGATCGCGGCCATCGTTGGCGAGATCAAGGCGTTGCTTGCGGGGGGTGGGGCATGAGCGCTGACTGGCCCCGTGTCCCGTTAGGTGAAGTGCTCACGCTGCGAGAACCGGATGTCGAAGTCGCTCCGGATCAGCAATACAACTTTGCGGGGGTGTACTGTTTCGGGCGGGGAGCGTTCGTCGGGCGAACGAAAGTGGGGCGAGAGTTTGCCTATCCACGCCTTACTCGCTTGCGAGCAGGTAATTTTGTCTACCCCAAATTGATGGCCTGGGAAGGGGCATACGCATTGGTGCCCCGAGAATGTGACGGGTTGGTCGTCTCAACTGAGTACCCCGTCTTCGCCATCAACACAAATCGACTGATTCCTGCTTTCCTTGAAGCGTACTTCAAACGAGCCTCTATTTGGCCAGAATTCGGTGGGGTAAGCACTGGGACGAATGTTCGGCGAAGGCGGTTGAACCCGGCAGACTTTTTGAGCTACCGATTCCCCCTCCCACCGCCAGCCGAGCAGCGGCGAATCATGGCTCGGGTAGAGTCGGTAGCGGGCCAGATCGCGGAAGCACGGCGGTTGCGAGAGGAGGCAACCGCAGAAGCGGACGAACTCTACGGTGCCATACGATTCCATATCTATGAAAAGCTCGCTGAACCGCGCACGCCGCTCGGAAAAGTATTCCACCTCGTGAACGGACGGGGATTCAAGCCCTCGGAATGGGGAAGCACGGGACGGAGAATTATCCGCATACAGAACTTGAAATATCCTGACGCGCCGTTCAACTACTTCGATGGAGTTGTCGCTCCTCAGCACCTTGTTCAGCGCGGGGATGTCTTATTTGCGTGGTCGGGCCAAATCGTAAGTCTGGGTGCTCACATTTGGAATCAGGAAGAGAGTGTACTCAATCAGCATATCTTCCGGGTCGTCAGTAAGTGCGATGTGCTACCTCGCTTCGCCCAGGAAGGGTTAAACGCATTAGTGACTCAAATGAAGCGACAAGTACGCGGCCTTGAAATGTTCCACATCCGCAAGCAGGAACTGAACCGCCTTCCGTTCCCACTTCCCACCGTCGACGAGCAGTGGCGGATCGTCGCCCACCTGGATGCCCTTCAGGCGAAAGCGGACGCCCTGCGGACCCTCCAATCCGAGACGGCAACCGAGTTGGACGCCCTTCTCCCCGCGGTGCTGGCGAAGGCGTTCGCGGGCCAGTTGTAGCGGTTGCGCCAATTATGTTGTCCTTACAGTTCTCCCGGCTTGCCCAAACCGCCTTCCGCTGAACCATTCCCTATCGCCCATCCGATGGATGTGTCATCTCGACACAGTTGGCAACTCGCCTCTTCTCCGAGGGTCCGCTGTGCTATACCGTGTATAGTGGGGTGCATACCTGTGCATACCTCGACACAAGGTCACTCCAAACGGGGAACAGCGATACGGAGGCGGCGGTTGTTCCCCGCCGCCAACCACAGAGGTGAACCATGACCGTAGCCCAGCAAAATAGTCTTCAAACTCATGTTTTGGGCATCATCAACGATGCCGGGGCAGACGCACTGAGCATTCCCGAGATTGAGGTCCAGTTGAAGAATCGGGGCCACTGGGACGCCGACACGTTTGACGTGCGAGACGCGGTGGCCGAACTGGTCCAACAGCGCAGGGCGATGTTCGTCCCGGGGCGGCTCGTTCGGCGGCTCGACAAGTAACGCGATGGCGTCCAGCCCGGGGGCACCATGACTGATCCGCGGATTGAGCGGCAAAGCGGCAGGCAGCCTGAAGACCCCCGGGAACCCTTCCAACTCGACCGTGACCGCGTCCTCTACTCAATGGCGTTCCGCCGCCTCAGTGGAGTGACGCAGGTCGTCAGCCCGGGAGAAGGAGAGGTCTTCCACAATCGGTTGACCCACTCCCTCAAGGTCGCCCAGGTCGCCCGCCGCCTGGCGGAAATCCTTCAGAAGAAGCACCCAAGTGAAGCCGAAGCCTGGGGTGGGCTGTCCCCAGATGTGGTGGAGTCCGCAACCCTGGCCCACGACCTCGGGCACCCGCCCTTCGGCCACATCGCGGAAGAAGAACTCAACAAACTGGTCTCGGAAGAACTCTGCCGGGCGGCCGGGAAGGATCCGGCCAAGGAGAAGTGCGAAGGGTACGAGGGAAACGCCCAGTCGTTCCGGATTCTCACGAATCTCGCCGTCCGCCGCCCGCCCGAGCCGGGCGATGGACGCCGCACTGAACTGGGCCTCGACCTGACGCGGGCGACCCTGAACGCGACCCTCAAGTATCCGTGGAAGTTCGAGGAGAACCCAGCGAAACGGAAGAAGTACGGGGCATTTGGTTGTGATGACGGTGCATTTCAGTTCGCTCGCCAGGTGCTCCTCCCGGGGATGGCGAATCTGCAATTTGTCCGCTCACTGGAAGCGCAGGTCATGGACTGGGCAGATGATATTACCTACTCCGTGCATGACACGGAGGACTTCTACCGGGCGGGACTGATCCCTCTCGACCGACTGGCCTCGAACGCGAAGGAGCGGGCTCGTTTCCGCGACAGCATCCTGGCTCGTGCAGAGCGGCGGGGGGATCAAATTCCGCAGGACCGAGAGTTCAACAAATACTTCGACGGGCTTTTCGACAGCCTCCGTATCCGCGAGCCGTACGAAGGAACGCGCGAGCAGCAGGCCATTCTCTATCATTTCGTCTCGTGGAACATCAATAAGTTCGTGACGCAGACCGTGTTGAAGCCCCCGCCCGGAAATGGCGGCGAGGGGCTGGAAACGCCACCAGATGTGCGTCGGGAAGTCGACCTTCTGAAAGAACTGACCCGGACGTATGTGATCGAAAACCCGGCCTTGGCGGCTCACCAGCGCGGGCAGCGGCAGGCTGTGCGGACATTGTTCGAGGCATTCAACGAAGCTGTCATCGATGACAAGTACAGGTCGCTGTTCCCACCGTTCTACCGCGAGCGTGCCGAACGGCTCTTTGAAGGCCACCGTGCGGGTGGGGAAGTTCCGCCCACAGAGCGGGTGCGCCTCGTCGCTGACACCATCGCGTCGCTCACGGATCGACAAGCCCTTATCCTGTATCAGCAATTCACAGGGGTCTCCCACACCTCGATGCTCGATCCAGTCATTTCGTGACCGCTCCCGATGGCCGCAGTCGTGTAGAAGGTGTTCGTTGGCCCAATTTGGCATCTACTGCTATGCCCGGACGGGTCTGGGCATGGTACTCTTCGGAGTGAGATGGTCTCACTCGGAGAATGCCCATGCCCCCACACTGGACCGACTTTCCCGACCGGGTCGAGACGTTCGGAGACCTGTTCGCCATCCTCGAAACCTTCGCCTACGATCTCGGCAATGATCTGATCGATAGCGGTTCATGCCGGAAAGAGTCGGACCAGTCGGCCTACTCCGTCGATCTCATGGGTCAGGGGCGATTCATCCCGAATCCCGATCGACTTTCGGGCTGGGATGCCCTCGCCACCATTGCCGAGCGAGAGTTCCACCGGGTTCCGGATCTCCAGACGCTGCGAGCGATTCGCGGTCGGGCATCGGAAATCTTGGATGTCTCCATTTCCGCGGTGAATGGGATGACCATCGTTGCGGTACTCGAAGCCCTCGTGGCAGCCGACCGGGCACCGGTGCCGAGCGACGATCCGCTCAACGAGTTCCTGTGGTTGAAAGTCACCCAGGTCGAGGCGCTGTTCGGAATTAGTCGGGGGCAGGTCTCGAAGTTGGCCGATGCTGTCACATTCGTCACGAATGGGAAAACCGGCAACGACCGGCGGATCAATGTTCTCTCGGTGGTGCGTTGGTCGCTCAACCGCCTGGCTACCTCCGCCGATACCTCGGACGCCTAACAACCGTCGTGGCTGCATGTCATTGTGGTTTACTGTGAGGGCATCCCCATGAATCCTCCTGGCTTGGCTCCCGGCTCAGGGCCATCGGCTGATCCACCCACACCCCGCGAACCCACGCTCGGCGATCTCTTGGTGTCGGCCCTCTCGGCAGAGATGGCTCGGGAGAACAACCGGCGGACGCTTGAACGCGTTGCCGCACGGAGCAGTGTGGAGGCCGCGCTGTTGAGTGTCCAGATCGCCGCATACAACTCGGGTGATAGGTGGGGACATATTCCCGCAGCCCTGGCGATTCGCGCGTACACGAACCGGGAGTTCGGCATGGACTTTACCCCCGAAGCCGTTCGGAGGGTGCGGGGTCGGGTCTGCGAGGCGTTGGACATCGACACGGCCGCCGCGGACGCGCTCCCTCTCAAGCGGGTCGCCGAGGTCTTGGCCGAGCCCCGGCGATCCGATGACACCTCGGTAGCGGATACGGTCTCTGATTTCCGGTGGCTGAAAGTCACTCAAGCGGCCCGGGTGTTCGCATTGACCCCCAGCCGGGTGACCAAACTCGCCGACCAGGGGACATTCATCACGAACGGGAAAATTGGATACGAGCGGCGGGTTGATGCCCTCTCACTCATCAAATGGGTACTTGATCGTGTAGACCGCCCGGACGACCCGGGCGACGAATCCGCGTAGGGTGTACGCCCCCTACCAGGGCCTCCGTGGAAACGCAGTTTCCATTCTGTTTCTTTGAAGTTTTTTTGCCGCCCCGTGGTCAGGGAGAAATCCCAGTCCACGGGGCGGTTTTCGTTTCCATTCCATTTCCCGTGTTTCCAGGCCGTTAAGGTGGTCCGCAGATGTCGGGGGCTGTCTCCGACGTTGTCGGCCGACAGCACCAGCCTCGAAACTGAACACTGTTGACAGGAGCGGCCCGGTGTACCCGCTACCGTGGTGTTTTGGGCACCAAGGAACGCTGATCGCCCGTGTCAGGTTCGAGATGTCGAGAGGGGCGCAGTGTAGCCCTTATCGTGGTCTACCGGCAGGAGAACGACCCCCGTGTCATCGGATTGACGAGGGATGCGCCGAGTCGACCCGGGAAAAGTGTACCGAGGAAAATATGGCGAGGGCCGAGGACTCCTCGGTCAGGAGCCAGGCTGGCGAAATGTTCGGGAGAAATCGATCTCACCCCCTGTGACGGTCGCAGGGGATTGGGGGTCGGAGTCACAAATGAGGGAAAGCTCGTGGCAACGCAGTTAGAGACGGAGAGCCGACAGGCGACCGCGCCTGAATCGGCGATGGTGGATGTGGCCTGGATGGCCACAGCGCTCGGCTGTAGCGAGCGCCACGTCCACCGGATGCGAGATGCCGGGCTAATGCCGGCCCCGGTCAAACTCGGATCGCTCGTCAGGTGGTCCAGGAAAGTGATCGAGAAGTGGATTGCGGATGGCTGTCCGGCCGTCCGCAAGAGTTGACCCATTAACGCGAGGAACCGGCGGGCTGGCACCCGCCGGTCCTCTTAACTCAGGAGCTTTACCGATGTCGAGTTACCCCAAGAAGCCCCTCACCAGCATTCTAGCGGGTGGGGCAGGCGGCAACAATAACGACATCTTCGATCAGTTCGACACGATCGAGGCGGCCGACGATTTCGGGCCACTCCCGAGAGGAGTCTACACCGCCGTCGCAGTTGGTGGCCAGAAGGGCAAGGCCCAAACGGGCACCGAATGCTACACGATCGAGTTCAGGGTGATCGAGGGGGAGTATGCCAGCCGACGCCTCTGGCTGAGCAAATACTTCACCGAGGCTGCACTACCGCACACGAAGCGGGAACTGTCGAAATTCGGAATCGACAGCAAGGCGAAACTGAACAGGCCGTTCCCCGCCGATCGGTTTGTCTGTCGGCTGACCGTGGTCCTTCGCAAGGATGATGCGGGGATCGAGCGGAACGAAATCCGCAATGTCGAGGTGATCCGCGTTCAGGAGCCGCAGGCGGACCCATACGCCCCTACGGCCACTCCCGCCGATGAGCGCGATGGCGACCCGGACTTCCCCTTCAGTGCCAACGGGGGGCCATCGCCGTGACCCGGCCGGACTATTCGTTCGGATTCCGGGTCGTCGGCTCAGTGTCGGAGACGCGGCGGCTGGTGGATGCCTCCGCCGCGTTCTCCGCTCACTGCGCTGTTGACCCCCGATCGGAACCCCAACGCGAAATCTACCTGTCGGCGTTCCATTTCGGGGCCGACTTCTGCGAGTACCTGTCGGCCCACGGGTCTACGAAGGGGTTCGTCGGCTCGTGCTGGTCCCCGTGGCTTTGGCTCGACCTCGACTGCCCCGACGACCTCGCCGCAGCGCTGACCGATGCCCGCAAGCTCGCCGGGTTCGTGCTGGAGCGTTACCCCACGCTGGACGAGGACGCACTGCTTTACTTCTTCTCCGGGCGGAAGGGGTATCATCTCGGGGTTCCACTCGTACACAATCCGGACCCATCTCCGGTCTTCCACCTGACCGCCCGCCGATTGGCCGAGGGACTCGCGGCCTCGGCAGGTGTGCGAATTGACACGGCCATTTATGATCGGGTGCGGTGTTTCCGGGCACCAAATAGCACCCACCCAAAATCGAAGCTTCACAAACGGCGACTGACCCACGCGGAGCTATTCGGGCTCACCCCAGCCCGGATCGCGGAATTGGCCCGCGAGCCGGTGGCCTTCGAGGTGCCGATGGTTGGGGAGACGTCGGCCGAACTCGAATCCGACTGGCAAGAGGCAGGCGAAGCGATCGGGCAGGAGACGGCCGCGCGAGTTGGTCGCCCCCACTCTGGCCGGTTGCAGCGGGCGACCACGGAGTTCCTCACCAGTGGGGCCGAGGAGGGGGAGCGCCATCCGCGGCTATTTCGAGCCGCAGCAGACATGGCCGAACTCGCCGGGGTCCGCGGTCTTAATGGTCTGATTCACGCACTGCTGACTGATCCGGCCCTCGACACTGGGTTGCCCCCCTCGGAGGTCGAACGGCAAATCCGCTGTGGGATCGACCACGGCCAGCGCCAGGCGGCCCAAAACGGAGGTACATCATGAAGCCGCCGACTTTCACTCTTGCGGCCGACCTGTTCCCTGAGTGGCGCGAGGACGTGCTATCAGGTACACCCCCGACATTCTTCCCGGTAGGGGAAGGGGCTCTCGCCCAGATCGAGATCGGCCCGGGGATGGTTACCCTCATTGGAGGCCCACCCGGGGTCGGGAAAACCGCGTTCGTGATGCAACTGGTCATTGATGCCCTCCGCCTGACCCCAACGCTGAAGGCGCTGGTCGCGAATGTCGAAATGACCCCGAAGGTACTCCTCGATCGCCAACTCGCCCGTTTGTCCGGGGTCGACCTATCCAGCATCCGACACCGGAAGCTGAAGCCCGAACACCATGAGCGGATCGAAATCGGGATGGAGGCCCTCGCCAAGCTGATGGGTCAGTTGACGTTCCTCGGGATGCCATACAGCCTGGAGAACGTCCTCAATTCGGCTCAAGTGTTCGATGTCGATCTGATCGTTCTCGACTACCTCCAGAGGTTCGCCCCGCCGGGGGAGCATTTGCAGAAGAAGGCTGCGGTCGATGCGTCGATGGAGATCGTCCGGGCAATCGCCGATTGCGGGAGGGCCGTCATCGTGGTGGCCGCTGTCGGTCGCCAGCGGGATGAGAAGGGGCGTAGCGGCTACGCGGGGCTCAACCTCGCCAGTTTCCGGGAATCGAGCGAACTGGAGTATGGTGCAGACGACGCCTTCCTGCTTGTGCCAACGAACGCCGATGACCCGGCCGCGGTAACCCTCAAGCACGTCAAGAGTCGGCATGGGGAGCCCCTCGATATTCCCCTTCGTTTCACCGGGTCCGTCCAGCGATTCGACCCCTCGGGCGACCCGGTCGACAACGAGAAGCTCGCCGCCGCGGTCAAAGAGGTGTGGGACCAATCGGGCGAGACATACGAAGGGGGTGAGTGGTGAGCCGCCCGCCCGGCCCCAAGAAACGCGAAGGGCTCATCGGGGCCGGAATGCTCCCGCCGCTCACCCCTGCGCCCGCCAAGAAGTCCTCGGCCGGGCGAAAGCACACAGGGGATCGGTTCGCGGAGATCAACGGGTTCGTCGATTTCAGCATGGCAAACCTCACCCGCGGGGCGCTGGCCGTGTGGTTTATTTTGTGGAGGGACACGAAGCCGAACGGGCTGGCGAAGACCGGGCAAACTGACCTCGCGCGGCGGGCGGGGATGACCGAACGAAGTGTCCGGACGGCCCTCACCGAACTGGAGAAAGCGGGGTTAGTGAAAGTAGTCCGTCGCGGTGGTGTGAGGGCGGGAGCCTCGACCTACAAGGTCCGGGGTGTGAACCCGAGAGGAGGTGAGTAACCGGAAGCCTGCTTCCGGTTATTACCGGAAGTGGGCTTCCTGAGTCTGCGGAAGTGTACTTCCGCCATCCCATAAAGGGACCATAAGCGGCGGTCCGCTGATGCGACCGCCGCGGACATAACCGAGGTTGACAGGTCGACTGCCGTCCGTGATAATTCACACGATGGCGACTGACTCCCCGATCACCGACGTGTTGCGGCAAGCCATCCTTGACAGTGGGCTGCCGCTCTTGCGAATTGCCGATGAGACGGGGGTTGAGCGGGCGAGTATCTCCCGGTTTGTCCGGGGCAAAAACTCCCTCCGGCTCGACATGGCGGACAGGTTGGCCGTTTACTTCGGGCTGATGCTGACGCCAATCAAGAAACGGAAGGGTTGAAGATCATGGCGAAGGTTTTCAAGAAACAAACGACCATCTGGAAGCTCGCTGGGCGGAAGGTGGCTGCCGGTACGCCTGGGGCCGAGAAGGTGGTGATCAAATCGGGGAAATGGTACGGCACGGTGAACGGCCGGCACGTCCCCTTGTGCCGGGACAAGCAGACGGCCGAGCGAATGCTCCGAAAACTGGAAGCCGACGCCGCGCTTGCCGGGGTTGGGCTGGCCGACCCATTTGCGGTTCACAAGAAACGACCACTCGCCGAACACCTCGACGACTTCGAGCAACACTTGGGGACGAATGGGAGCGTGCCCAAGCACGTCGAGGGAGTGATTGGACACGTCCGTGCGGTGGTCGCGGCTTGCAACTGGACCACGCTCGGCGATCTGGCGGCTGGGCCGGCGGAAAACTGGCTGAACAGCCAACGCGGGGAGCGGGCGAGTGCCCTTCCGGCCAACCCGCAAGATTTCCAGCCAAAGGATGCGGCCGCTGTGCTTGGCGTGAGCACACAGGCGGTGTTCGCTGCAATCACCCGTCTCGGGCTCCCCGCTGGGACGGGGCACGGAAAGGCACGTCGCATCGCACGGGAGACAGTACAATCACTGCTTGAGCACGCTGCCCGCGGACTTGGTCCGACGACCCGCAACTATTACCGGAGGCATTTGAAGCAGTTCGGAGCCTGGCTAGTCCGCGATCGCCGGATGGGTACGAACCCATTCGGCTACCTGGAACCTGAACGGACGGATGCCGACCAGCGGCACCGTCGGCGGGCCGCCACTGTCGACGAACTGACGCAGTTGATCGATTCCACCCGCCGGTCGCTCCGGACATTCCGCGGACTTTGTGGGGCTGACCGGGCGATGCTGTACATGATGGCGTTCGCCACAGGCTTCCGGGCGGCCGGGTTGGCGAGCCTCACCCCAGCTCACTTCCGCCTCGATGCCGACCCACCTACGGTCACTCTGGCGGCCCGCGACGACAAGAGTCGGAAGGGAAAGGTAAACCCACTCCCGCTCGTGGTGGCCGCCGATCTCCGCCTCTATCTCGCCAGTCGGTCGCCCGACTGCCCGATTTGGTCCGGATCATGGGTCGACGATGCAGCGGATATGGTGCGTGGCGACCTTGCCGAGGCGGGATTAGAGGGGGTTGGGCGGGATGCCGACGGGTTATTGTTCCTCGATTTCCATGCCATCGGTCGCCACACCTTTCTGACCCACATCGCCCGGAACGCCCCACTGCACGTCGCCCAGAAACTGGCCGGACATTCGTCCCCGGTGGTGACGGCTCGTTACACCCACGCCGCAACCGACGACCTTCGGGCTGCCGTCGAGGGACTGCCGAATGTGATGGGGGACTCCCGGTCAGTTTGCACACAGTTTGCACGGACTCTGTGCAAATCTGGTCATCGGGAGTCATCGCCTGACGCTGATAAGGGTGTAGGTGGTGTTTCGGATGAATCGTCAGAAGTTGTTGCGGCGAGGGATGTTGTCACCCCCTGTCCGCCGGAGTCATCGCCTGAACCAAGTACGCCCGGTGGGAATCGAACCCACAACCGGCAGCTTAGAAGGCTGCTGCTCTATCCAGTTGAGCTACAGGCGCGTCTGAGTGGATTGTTTCAGCCCCCGCGGGTCGCCGCAAGGGATCTCGTGGAGGGCTTACTCGGAAGGCACTCCACTGAGTTCGGCTCGACCGAGAACAGCGTAGTCCGGGCCGTCCCGTCGTAACTCGCTACTGTAAACTGCCACCTCGTTCAGCATCGTCCGGCCGCCGTCCCAGGCCAGGAGCTTCGGCAACTCCGCCGCCAGGGCGAGTCCATCTTCCTCCCCTTTCACCCGCCCGAGAGTCAAGTGTGCGGTGTAGCCTCGTTCCTCGCGTCGGTAACACCCGAGGTCGAGCATTTCCTTTTCCAGGAGCGTGTACAACCGGCGGAGGGGTTCCGCCCCATCGGTGATCCCACCCCACACAACCTTCGGTCGGCGGGGGGTCGGGAACGCCCCCACACCAGACACCCGCAAGGCAAAGGGAGGTTCGCGCTGGGCGACTCTCTCCACCGCACGGCACACCGGGAGAATGTCTCGCTCATCGACCTCCCCGAGAAAGAGAATCGTTACGTGCATACTTTCGGGTGTGGCCCACTTCACCTCGGCCCCCGTCTTGGCGAGCAACACCTGAAGGGCGACCGCCCTCTTGCGGATCTCGGGTCCAATGTCGACCCCAATGAACGTTCGGATGCGGGCCATGAATGGGACTGGGAAAAGGGTGTTCAGGAACGGGCGCGGGGGGACAAGAATCCAGAAACGGCCATCGGAATCGCGATCGCACGATCTCGGCTCCTCATGCCCCCACCGCCTCGGCCCAAAATTGGGCTGCACCGTGGTGGAGCCGGGCTCCGATCTGGGTGATGACCTTCATCGCCAGGAAGTTCGCTGCCTTGGCTGCGGTTGCCGGGTGGACGCCGTGGGTCACCCCATACAGGAATGCCCCGGCGAACATATCTCCGGCCCCGGTCAGGTCTTTCGGCTCACACGGGTAGGCTGGAACCTGGACCTCTGCCCCCCCGAACCGGACGAACGCTCCGTTCGGCCCATCCGTGACCACACATGCCGGAACCATGTCAGCAAGCCTGGCAAACGCACCAGCAGCTGACCCGGCCTGGGTGACCGCCATCGCCTCACCGGCATTGCAGAACAGCAGGTCAGCCGCCCCGAGAGCCGCGAAGAAGGCGTCCCCAAAGACCTGGGGAATAAACGCCTCGGAGCAGGTGAGAGCAACCTTCACCCCGTGGCTCTTTGCTACCCGCACGGCCTCCCGAATCGCGTGCTGGCCTGTGTTCGGGTTGGCGAACACGTACCCCTCAACGAACAACCACTGACTGGCCGCGATCCGGTCGGCAGAGACGTGTCGGGCTGCCAGGTGGCTGGACACCGCCAGGCTAGTCCGCATCGTCCGCTCGGCGTCCGGGGTGACAATGCTCACGCACGTCCCGGTCGTCTCCCCGACCAGCGGACGGGTACAGAACTCGATGGCGAGTTGTTCAAACTCGTCGGTGTAGTGGAGCCCATATCGGTCATCCCCGACGCAGCCAATGAACGCCCCCCGGCCGCCGAGCTGGGAACAGGCGATGATCGAGTTGGCGACCGACCCGCCGCTCACCAACCGGGGCTCGTGGTCGCCGAATCGGTCAAGCAGAGCTTTCTGCTCATGCGGGTCGACCAGCCGCATCGTCCCTCGCTCGAAGCCCAAGCGGGCGAACTCCTCGTCGGTGAGTTCGAGTAGAATGTCGACCAGGGAATTCCCCAGCCCGCATACGTCGAACTCGGCTGCCATGAACGATCCCTCACTGGCATACCAGGGCGTTGCTGGGCACAACCCAAGACCTTGCCCCAAAAACCCAGGGTGTTGCTCTCACCCTTGTCAGGGTGAAAACCCACAAATGGGGAGGCCACACACTTACCCAGGGCGTTGCCCTGGGCTGAGAAATCTCAGCCTTTCAGGCTGAAAACCCATCGATGTAGAGGCCGTGGTCTGATCTTCTTCACTCTGAAGGAGTGAGAGTTCTCAGCCCAGGGCAACGCCCTGGGTGTGTGGTGTCACTTCCGCCGCGGCCTCGCCAGTAGCCGGTTTCGGAAGCGGGCGACACTCGATCAGGGTGACGACCTCACCCTCCTGAACGATCTTCTCCTCCTGGTTCAAGATCCCCCGATACCACACCACCTCACCCCGTCGACCACGGCCTCGAATGGTCTTCTCGACCACCCGGCTACGGCAGCGGAGCGTATCCCCTGCGAACACGGGAAGCTGGAAATTCCAGTACCGCACCCGGAGCAGAGCGAGGGTCCGAACTGGCGGGGTCATCACGCCGAGCCCACTGGCGATGGAGAACACCCCGAACCCGTGCGCGATCGGCCGACGGAACGGGGTTCCCTTGGCAAACTCGTGGTCGATGTGGATCGGGTTGAAGTCGCCGCTGAACCCGGCAAAGTTGACAATATCCGCCTCGGTGATGGTCCGCCCGCCAGACGTCCACTCGTTCCCGACTTCCAGATCGTCGAAGTACAGGTGGAACGACGAAAAGCTCATGTCAGCCTCGATAACGGCGTTGGGGCGGTAGACCCCGGTCAGAAGATTCTATAGGGGAGGCAGAGGGACGAAGCAAGGCGCAACGGCGATGATCGAGGACTTGACGTCTCCGCTCTCTCGGTCGGAGCGTCGGCAACTGTGTTGCTGTGCTTCAGCAGGGCCGCAACGCGATTCTCATCGTCACGGATTTTGCGAACCGTGACGATGACATCGACGTGCGTTGGCGTCCCGTACAGGAAGCTACTGAGGACTTCCGGAGAAAACCTAACCCCCCAACCCCCTTCCCTAAGAAGGAAGGGGGAGCAGTGTCGGAACCTAACCCCCCAACCCCCTTCCCTAAGAAGGAAGGGGGAGACAGAGGGCGGTTTGACTCCCCTCTGCCTCTCAGCCCAGGGGTTTTGTCCGGTGGTCCTCAGGCTGTCGCATCTCCAGAAAGACGATTAGACATACATATGGGAGTACGATGCTCCTGCCGAGCTGGACCAGCCACACGCTCGGCAGGAGCATCGTACTCCCATAAGATCAATGATTGCTCCTGGCACGAAACAGCCTCGGCGGGTTCCTGTATCAGGGAGGAGTAGCAGGCGGGCCGGTTCTGTCTCCGCTCTCCGGGAGTAATTGGACAGGTCGGCGGTCGGAAGTCGCCAGGTCGACTCCGACGAACACCCCCTCGGCCTCGGTGACGTGGATTTTCTCAGCTCCGCGTTCGGCAATCACATTAATGTGGATGGTGATCGATGTGCGGCCGAGCCGGACGATGGACGTCTCGAACCTCACCACATCGCCGACAAGAACCGGTTTCTTGAACTCCACCCGGTTGAGAGCGACGGTGACGAACGACGCCCGTGGATTCCCTCCCAGGAGTTGGATCTCGCGGCGGGCCGCGATCGCTCCAGCCATGTCAATGTGACTGAGGATTACCCCGCCGAAGATGGTCCCGTAGAAATGGTTCTGCCCGTATCCGGGGATTGTTGTCGGTAACGGGTTCGCATCCTTTGGCATCATCACCACTTGCAGAGCGATCCAGGGGTCGGACACGGCAAGCCTCCACTGGTGTGAGTGACGGTCTCGGAAGCTAACCCCGCAACCCCCTTCTCTGGGAAGGAAGGGGGAGCAGAGGCCAGAACCTACCTCCCGGCACCAACGACGAGCGGGTGGGCTCCGCCCACCCGCTCGTCGTTCCCCAAATCTTCGTCGAGTTGGGGGATCAGGGGGTTGGGGATGCCGGAGGTGTTTCGGGGGCAGGGGCGGGGGCAGGGGCAGGCGCTGGCGCTGTAACCGGAGCCGGGGCTGCAGCGACCGGGGCCTTGGCCTTCTTGGCAGCAGGCTTCTTCTTCGGGGCCGTCGTCTTGCTCGCCGATGTGGTCGGCTTCGGCTTGGCCGCTGGGGCCTTGGCTTTTTTGGCAGCAGGCTTCTTCGCTGCGGGTGCGGGTGCAGGTGCGGGTTTCGCTGCGGGTTTCTTGGCGGCAGGCTTCTTCGCCGCTGCGGGTTTTTTGGCGGCGGGGGCCTTTTTCGCTGCTGCCGCGGGCTTGGCGGCCGCCTTGGCAGCAGGTTTCTTGGCAGCCGCACTCTTCTTCGCAATCGCCATGATGCTCATCCCGTGTAAAGTTTCGCGACCGGACCGACCGGCCACACCGAATTAACCGATGCCGCACTCATCGTCCCGTACCACTTTCCCTGCCGAGCGAATCAACCAAAGTTGTGTGGCCTTCCCGAATCACCCGGCTGGCCAACCTCGACAATCGCTGAACATGAGCGAAAGCATCGCATCAAGCGAAAACATCGTATCAGCAAAACCATTGGGAGGCACAAACCTGCCAGATCCTCCACAACCGATAAATCCCGACCCAGGATGGGCCGATAACAGAACGGACTGCCTGGCGGAGTTGGCGGTCCGGTGTGTCCGGGGCCGTGGGCAGGCTGTTTGCGGACGGGGCACGCATTGCGGGGGTCATCATGGGGTGGAAACGGGTTGCTTGGACGGGCTGCCTGGTCCCGGTCCTCGGGGGGTGCCACGGCACAGACCACGTGGCCAACGACCTCGTGGCCAACAAGCTGCTCGGCCACACCGAAGACGCCATCCAACAACGCATTCGCAAGGATGCACGGGAGGCGTGGAGAGAGGTCCGGGCTCAACACCCGCGACGAGCCTTCACCGCCGAGTTCCACGACGGGTTCCTCGACGGTTACATCGACTACCTCGATCGCGGAGGGGACGCCCAGCCGCCGGCAGTGCCACCGCCCAAGTACACGCATCACCAGAAGTACTTCACCCCGGAAGGGCACGCCTTGATCCGGGATTACTTCCTCGGCTTCAAGTACGGGGTCGATGTGGCGATTGCGACCGGACAGCGTCAGTACCTGACCGTCCCGATTCTCCTCCCCGAGGCGGGTGGCCCGACCGTGAATCCGACCGTGACAGCACCCGATCCCCCGCCAACATCCGTGCTTGAGCTTCCCGCCCCGCCCGCGCCTACGACAACGGCCCCGAGCAGCGCTCCGCCCATGAAGCTCCCGACGCCCCGGCCCATGCCGGCTGAGCGATCGCCGGGTCTGGGAACCAAGAACACTGCGCCGACTCCGAAGCCAGTTGCGATCCCACCCGTGCCGGACCTCTCGAAATTCTCCTCCTCTGCACCAGAGGTGGAGCCCGTCGCGCCGGCCCCCGGCTCGTTGGGATTGCCCGAGATCCCTGCGATTCCGCCGATTTCGGAGCTGCCAGCGAGTGAAGGTTCGGCTCCGCCGAAGCCCAGCTTCACGATCAAATTGCCCGATCCCCCACCCGAGGTGCCGGTGCTCCCGCCGGGTGTCGCTCCCCCGCCGATCCTGGATGAGTTCCCGGTCCAGCCCCCGAACCTCTCACTCCCGCCACCACTCCCGGTCATCCACCCGGATTCGGTGCCGGCCAAGAAGTGAGAAGCCCGACGGCCTGACGGCGCGAAGACCTGGCCACCTGAAGACGCGAAGACGAGGGGATTCGATGACCCGAACACACCTGTCGCCGTATCCGGCCCGTGGCACGAACCCGTCTGGGATCTCGCGTCGACAGGAAGACGATTGGACGCACGCACGGGAGGGCGAGGCTCCTNNGCAGGAGCCTCGCCCTCCCGTTCTACCGATGCTTGCTTCGAGAATGAGGCAGCCCAACCGGCTTCGTGTATGTGGCCGCTCCCGGGTTGCCCGTGTCTTCTGGGCGGTCGTCCTCCTTCCAGTGGCGTGCTGGAGCGGTGGGTGCGTCGGAGCAGGACAGCCCATCGCTGACGGTATCCCGGTCCGACGCTTGCCGGCCGAGATTCTCGGCCGGTCGAAGTCCGACCTCCAGCCTACCCCGCTCCCGCTCCTGCGCCATCAGGAACCCGACGCCTACCGGGTCGACCGCGGCGACGTTCTCACTGTCTTCGCCGAGGATGTGCTCGGGGTGCGGGACAAGATTCCGGTGCAGACGAACCCGAACCCGACTGCCGCGAAACCGGCCACCCAGGGCTACCCGGTGACGGTCCAGGACGACGGCACGATCCAGATCCCGGAAATTCCCCCACTCCAGGTTCGGGGGATGACCATCAACGAGGTTCGCGCTGCGATTGTGAAAGCGATCACGGTCGACAAAAAGCTGATCGTCGCCGGGAAGGAGCGGGTGTCGGTCGACCTGCTCCAACCGCGGCGATATCGCGTGCTCGTCGTCCGGGAAGACTGCCCGCCGACCCCGGGAGATGTGGCCGCGTGCGGGGATGGCAAGAAGGGGAGTGGTCACGTTTTGATGCTGGAGGCGTACCACAACGACCTCCTGGAAGCTCTGAACCGAACCGGTGGGCTACCCGGTCCGTGTGCGAAGAATGAAGTCGTGATCCGCCGGGGTTCCGGGCGGGACGGCGCAGCGGACGTGGTCCGCATCCCGCTCCGACTGGCGCTGGGTGATGCCATTACCTTTACAGACACGGACATCATCCTGCACGAGGGTGATACGGTCCACGTCGAGGCCCGCGGGGACGAATCCTACACGGTCGTGGGCGGCCCGGGGTGTGGCCAGTTCACGCTCCCACGTGATACCGACCTGCGGATCATCGAAGCCCTCGCGAAGGCAACCTGCCCAACGCCCGATTGCGGGGCCGTAACCGTCATGCGATCGGTCGGCTGTCGGCGGCAGGTCGCAATTCGTGTGGACTTGCACGAAGCACTTCGAGACCCCCGGGAGAACATCCTGATCCTGCCGGGCGACGTGATCGTGCTGCCGGGTTGCGGCCCGTGCAACGACCACGGCTGTGCCCTGAACCGGTCCTGTGCGAAGCGGTTCCAGCTCCCGGGGTGGATCAGCCCGATCGGCCCGCGGGCGTGGCCCATCGGCGGCTCCGCACCCTGTGCGGACTGCCCGTGAGGAGGACTGTTTTGAAAAGGGTGTAACCGGTCGGGCTTGGCCCGGCCGAGGTTTTGAGTCCCGAAGNNGCCTCTTCGAGGCTCCGAGCCCGTCAGGTTACGCCCGTTTGAAAAGAGGGTCGCAGGTTCCGGAGAATTCCGGGCCTGGCGACCCTCGCGGCATTTCGTGGGGCGGGTGTGACGCCTGCCAGATGCCATGTCGCCCGGCGGGCAACCGGGTATAATTCCCACGACGTCAACCGCTTGAGTTCGTGGAGCCTGCGCATGGGGCCTGACCCGATTACGATTGTGTACCGGTCCTGCGACCCGGAGCGTCCGCTTGAAGCCGATGATAAGCGGTATGTGCCCCTCTCCGAGGCCCGCGGCGAACCCTTCTCGAAACAAGGCGGCTGGCGGCACCGAATCGCCCAATCCCTCCGCCGGGCCGACCACGCCACGACCGTCCTCGTCTCCGGGTTCGTGGGCGACGGGAAATCCACCGAGTTGAAACGCCTCCAACACGACTTGACGAAATCGCTCAGGGAGAGATTCGCTGTTGTCTATGTCGATGCCGGGCAGTACCTGAATGCCCAGGATTATTCGTTCACCGAGGTTCTCCTCGCCATCATCGCGGCAACCGGCGAACAGTTACGCAAGGACTACGGGGTTGAACTGCTGCAGGAAGGGTATGTGTCCCGGAAAATGAGGGAGATGAAGGCGGCGCTGCTCAGCGAGGGGGAGGGCGAATTGCTTGGGGCCGACACCTTGCTCAGCCCATACAAGATCTCGGCCAAGATCGCCCTCAAGGCCCGCGCCCAAGATGTGACCCGAAAACAACTGTGGGCTGCGTTGTCCGGCGAGCAAACCACCTTGGTTGAGGAGTTCGGCAAAGCGATCGAACAGCAGGCCCGACCGGCGCTGCGTGCCAAGGGGTATCAGGATCTCGTCATCATCATCGACTGGCTCGAAAAGCTGGTGTGTAAGCCGAGCGCGAAACCAAATGAGCCGAACTCACACGAAGAATTATTCCTCCATCATGCTCCGCTGTTCCAGCAACTCGGTTCGCACCTTGTTCTTACTGTCCCGATCGAGATGGTATACTCGCCCGCGCAGGGGCAACTTACGTATGCCTACGGACGTGAGCCCCAAGTAATTTCGTCGGTCCGAGTGGCCGACTTCCTACCCGAGGCGGACCGCAAACTGGCTTACGACGTGATGTGCCAACTTCTGACCAAACGGTTTGAGGACGCCCCTAATGGCCGGGTGGAATTCCACGACGTCTTTTCGGACCAAACCCTTGCTCACGACCTCATCCATTTCTCCGGCGGGCACCCACGGTCGTTGCTTATCCTGGTCCGCGAATGTCTGTCGTACCTGGATGCCCTGCCGATCACACGCGAATCAGTCGACGCGGCCAAGAAGCACGCGACCAACAACGCCGCACGGAAGGTGAGGGAGGGATGGTTCGAGAAACTGGCGAAGATCGTATCTAGCCACCAGATCGAAAACGATGACGACCACTTGGCCATGCTCCGGACCCGCTGTATCCTGCCGTACGCCAACGGCCAGCCGTTGTACGCCGTGGACCCGGCTGTCGGGCAACTCATGAAACTCCGCGAGTTCCTCTGGACCGGCATCCGAGTACTAGACAAGAAGGTCAAAGCTCAGGGCATGTCGGACAGCGAAATCCGCCGGATCGTGATGGGGATCCTCGACGAGTTCCGCGACACTGTGGAGGTCATCTGGGCGTCCCTGAAACAAATGAAGACCGAGAACCATTTCGGCCTGCCAACTCACTCGGCCAGCAGCCGTGACCTGCCCCCTGTGCAGGAAGCCCCGCCCTCGCTGCCGGTGACCGAGAACACTGCTCTGGCCGACCTGCGACGAGCGTTCTTACGCAAAAAGTATCAGGTTCGCGCATACCGAGAAGAACTCGACCGCGACTTGGACGCACTCGTTGATGATTGATTTCGTCAAGCGGGATATAGTAATCACAACCGTTATTGTGAAGCGGCAGTGAGGAAGCCTTCTATGGATTCTGCCGGCTTTAGCCCCCTATTCTTGATAGGAAGCGAACCGTGCCTGGGTTCTACCGCCGACCGAAATTAGACACAGCAATCAGCCAGGGGGATGTGTTCGATGGCGTCCCCCTGATCGGCGTCACTATTGATCTTCTCCGCGCAATCCCAGACGGTGCCGGGTTCCGAGCGGAGCGAATCGAACCGGACAAACTGTCTGATGAGATGATCCTGTTTGAACAGGTCGGATTGACTCGGGCGATCGTGATCTCACAGTCTTGCGATGCTGAGCGGGCACCTCAATTGATGCTGGCGCCCGTCACACCGTTTGAACTGAACGAGAAGACTGTCGACAAGAAATGGAAGAAGATCAGCCAGGCCGCCACTTCACTCTCGGAAACCAAGTACGTCTACCTGCCGGGAAATCCTCACCTCGGTCTGGCCCGCAGCCGTGCCAATTTTGGTGAGGCGTTTACCGTCCCGCGCTCACTTCTTGAGGAACTGGCCAGGCGCGGCAAGCGAATCGGCGGGTTGGGTGAGAAGGCGGTCGCGTACTTCCAATTTCGACTCGCCGTCATGTTGACCCGAGTGGCACAGGACGACTACGCATGGCCGTCCGGTGAAGATATTGGCATCAAGATCGCGTACCTACAAGAAGAGATCAAAGATAGGACGAAAAAGGCCGAGAAGCTAACGATCAGAATTCAGAATGCATCCGCAGAGATTCAGGACGAGCTGGCTGCCGAGTACCAAGAACTGAAGGACGAACTTGGCATGCTGGATCGGCAAATCAAGGTGGCGGAAGCTGCCCGACCTCACGCCGACGAGTTGGCCGAAGAGAGCAGCGTATAGGTATCCGATTCGTCAGATCTTTCAGCGAAGAATGGGCTTCTCACTGTATCACGACCGCATCTCGATCGACGTATTGGGTCGTCAGGCTCGCGCACACCACCGCCCAGTTTTGCCCCATCTGCTAAAATCTCCTGCTGCGGGGAGCGAATCACTCCCGTACCCACTCTCCCGGTCACTGCCGGAGCGTCCCCAATCCGGAGCCCCCATGTACGTTCTGATGAATTGCGTGGCCGAGGCCGTCATGGCCAGGGGGGTCCGCGGGCTGGTCGAGTTGGTTCCGGGGGGTGCGTTCCTCTACGATGTCGGCGCCGATGCCCTGCGACGGATGAAGGATCGGAAAAACGCTGCGCAACTTCGCGATGAGGTCATGAAGGCCGCCGGGGCCAGCTTCGAGGAGGCCCGGCAGGTTGCCCAACGGGTGGCCAAAGAGGTCGCGGGGGCCGCGCCCATTGAGGATCGGATCGCCCTCGAAATGTACCTCTCCCAGATCCCCGGGGCTGTCCGCCAGTCGCTCAAGCGGGCCGACGATCCGTCCGGGAAGACGGTCCCCGCCGATTTCGCCCTGAATGAGCCCGCCGACCTCCTCAGGCGACTCCCCGCCCACATGCCCCGGTTCCGCACCGGCGACCTCCTCCCCGGCAAACCGAACTGGCAACTCGTCGAATTGCTCGGCACCGGCGGATTCGGCGAGGTGTGGCTGGCCCGCAACCCCGCGCTCTCGGCACTCAAGGGGGCCGTCAAGTTCGGGCTCGATCCACAGGCCCGCGACCGGCTGTTGCGACACGAGGGGTCACTCGTCAGCCGCGTGATGGAGCAGGGCCGTCACCCGAATGTCGTCCAGCTTCTCGATGCCCACCTTGAAGGCGACGCCCCGTGGCTCATGTATGAGTACGTCCCCGGCGGCGACCTCACCAGCCTCATCCACGCCTGGCAGGCCCTCCCACCCGCCGACCGCCTCACCCGGGTCATGGCTGCGATTCGCACGCTTGCGGCGGCGGTCGGCCACTTCCACCGACTCGGCCCGCCGCTGGTGCATCGCGATCTGAAGCCGGCGAACGTGCTAGTCGAGTCGACGGGTAGCGGGGGGGCGGTTACGTTGAAGGTGGCCGATTTCGGCATCGGTGGGGTGGCCGCGGCATCGGCCCTGGCTCATGATGCGAGCCGGCGGTCATCGACCGGGGTGCTGATGTCGCAGTTGTGGGGCTCGCACACCCCGCTCTACGCCAGCCCACAGCAGCAGCGCGGCGAGCCGCCCGACCCCCGCGACGACGTCCACGCGCTGGGTGTGATCGCCTTCCAGATGCTCACCGGGCGACTCGATGCCAGCCTCGGGGCCGACTACGCCAAGACCCTCCGTCGACTGAACATCCCCGAGCCGCTCATCGACCTCCTCGGCGACTGCGCGGCCCACGACCCCGAGAACCGCCCGCGAGACGCCGGGGAGTTGGCGGCCCGGCTCGACCGCCTGACTCCACCCGCCGCCCAGCCTCGAACCCCCGAGCCGGCCGACCCACCCCGACCGACCGCCCGGCCGGTGGAGTCGCGGAAACCGACCCCGTTCAAGGATTACGACGACCAGGATGATGAGGACGACCGCCCGCGCCGGCGACGCCAACCTGCCCGACAGGAGGCGACTGTCGTCCGACGGGTGAGGGTGCCCTGGAGGGGGGGGCTTCTGACTGTCGGCTGCCTGGTCGGCGTCCCGCTGATTGTGCTCGTGGTTGCAATGGCTCTCGGCCTCTGGGGGCGATTGTTCAACGGGCATCCGATCTTTGCCCCGAGATCACCTGCGGCTGAAGCTGAGGCGGAACGTCTATTCTCCTTTGTCGGGATCGCTGGTCGAACTCGCGATTTCGCTTACTCACCGGACGGGAACCGGATTCTCGCCGTCAACGAGGAGGGGACAGTCTCCCTCTTCGACGCCACCGATGGGAAAAACGTTCTTACGGTCGAGACGGGTATCCCGGGCCACCGCCCGGCGTTCAGCCCAGACGGCGCTCGACTCGCCATCGCACGACCCGACAAGGGGGTTCGATTGTTGGAGACTACCGCCGGCAAACCGATCGACGAGTTGCCCGGGATGGAGGAGAAAGCCGCCACTGTGGCCTACAGCGTGGACGGCCGTTGGGTGATCGCCGGGGGTGAGGGTGGGAGTGTGCTGGTGTGGGAGGCCACGACGAAGACCAAAAAACCGATCCTGCTCGGTGGGGAGAACGGAAACCCCGCTCATCGGGGGGGGGTGACAGCCGTGACGTTCGATCCGAAAGGGCGGTTTCTCGCCACCGCCTCCGGAAGCCAGATCAAGCTGTGGAACGTCGCTGGGTGGACCGGGAAGCACGAGGAACTGGACGCGGAATCCCCCGTCGCTGCGCTCGTGTTCACCCCCGACGGGCAGTGGCTGGTCGCGGGCGGGGCGGATGGTCGGCCGCGGTCGTGGGAGGTCGGCAAACCGGGCACCACCAAGTCTGGCGCTCCGATCGGCGCGATCACGCAAGTCGCTGCGACAGTGAATCAGCAGGGGGTCAAGGTCGCGCTGCTGGATGTGGCCGGCGACACCTATCTCTGGAAGCCCGACATCCCCGAAAAGCCAACGAAGTTGGAAGTGCATGGGTTCCAGTGGGAAATCCCGTTCGGGCGGTTGAACGCGGTCGGCTTCTCTCCAGCCGGAAACCTCCTTGCCCTCGCTGGGAACGACAAGACGGTTCTGATCCTGGAGATGTTCTTCGTCAATCAACGACTCAGACTGGTCGGGCACGATGCGGCGGTTTTCGGTGTCGCCTGGAGTCCGGATGGAAAACGGTTGGCCTCGGTCGACGAGGCCGGGAAAGTGATTGTCTGGAGCGTGCCAAAGATCGGGCCAGGGGAGGTGAACAGAGGCCCCATTGAGGTGAAGTGAACGTTCGGCAGATGGAGCACGACTGGCTCTCTGGGAGCGTCGGGCCGCCACGGAGGGCGGCCCCTACCTAAGAATCGTAGGGGCCGCCCTCCGTGGCGGCCCAGCTGAACATGGCCAACGACTGTCCCTCAACGGGGGTAGCCTTTCATCTGCCACACACCTGACTCTAAGTTCAATCGGCTCGGCGATCAGTTCAGCGAAGGATGTTCGCCGGTGTCGTCGGTTTCGTCGTCGGGCTTCCTCCCGCGGAGCCGGCTCATCCGGTCGTTGTCCTTCGTCTGCCGATACACCGCCAGATCCCGTTGGAGTTTCGTCTCGTGCTCAGCCTTGATCAGTCGGTACTGGGCCATCCAGTAGCGGCGAGTAGCCCAAAAATCGAAGATGGCCAGGCAGGAGACCACAAACACCAGCCCGAGTATCCCAATCCAGTAGATCCCGACGAACTTGGCGAAATCCCTGTCGGCCTGCTTGGTCGCGTCCGTGTCGGCTGGCTGGGCGGGGTCGTCGCCCGGATTCTCCTTGGCCTTTGCCTTTCTGTCTGCGATCTGATTCGTCCGGTCGTCCATCCCGGAAAGGTAGTACCAGCCGATCATCCCGCCGATGGCGACGAGGACGATCGACACGGCATGTCGACGGATGACCTGGCGGCGGAGGTAGGCCCGGTCGTCGCTGGGCAGAAACCGCTCCTCACGCAGCCGCCGACGGGTGGCGGCCTGCCGATACGCTGTCCCCGCACCGAGGAGCACCAGTATCACCGCCAGCAACAACCCGACAACCACGTGGCACCCGGTGAGTTGGAGGCCGAGACATCGTCGGGCCGCCACGGAGGGCGGCCCCTACACGATTTGTAGGGGCCGCCCTCCGTGGCGGCCCGAGCAGGCTCACACCTGACATCATACGACTACGGGAGAGCGATGCCGATGAGGTCTTTCTCGTCTCGCACGAACACCATGCCACTCGCGAGGGCGGGGTGAGCCCAGGTAGCTCCGCACACCTTCGACCGGGCAAGCTCCTTGTACGCTGTTGGGTCCGCTGCGAACAGTGTGAGCACACCCGTGTCATCCAGCATGAGAAGCTGATCGTCGGCAGTCCGGATGATGGCTGCGTGGTATTTCCCGACATTCGCCTTCTCCCACCGCACTTTTCCGGTCGCTTCCTCAACGCACCGAAGAGTGATCGAAGGGTTAATGCTCAACTTACCATTGAGCATGAACAGCGAATCCTTGCCAGCCCTCACGGGGGTCGAGAAATAGCAGTTCAGTTGTTTCGATCGCCACGCCTCCGCTACGGCTGGCTTCCCCTCCTTCTCAGCAACCTTGAGAGCGACACTCCCGAGGGTCACGGAGCTGCCGATCACGAGCCCGTCGGTGAACAGCGGGGTCGTGGCACTTTCCTGGAGCACATCCCGGAACGGTTGCCGCCAGAAGACCTTGCCGCTGTCCGGGTCGACTGCAACAAGCCCAGCCGCGGTGAGGAACACGATCTGCTTTGCACCCCCGGCCTCGATCGCGATTGGGGAGGAGTAACTGGCGGCATCGTCTGTGGCCTTCCAGGCAACCTTTCCGGTGGCCGCTTCGAAGGCCACCAGCCCGGCCCCCTTTCCGCCAACATTCACGAACACTTTCCCCCCGGACACCAGCGGCGAACCGGAGATGCCGAAGGTGAGATTCGGAGCCTTGAAGTCCTTGAGGGTATCGACTTTCCAGTCCACCTGACCAGTCTTTGCGTCCCAGCAAGCGAGGATTCCGGTTCCGCCGAGGGTGTACACTTTCCCGCCGCTGATGGCGGGGGTGCCGCGGGGGCCAGCCCCGAATGGTGGGTTGAACTCCTCACGGTCGTAGCTCTTCTCCCAGAGTGGCTTGCCGGTCTTGGCGTCGAAGGCTGCAAGGGCGTCGGCGTCCTTCCCCGTTGGCTGGTAGAAGGCGTACACCACCCCGTCGACCACGACCGGCGAGCTGTGGGACGGGCCAACCGGAACCTTCCAGGCCGCCTTGAGAGTGCCCTTCCACGGGGCAACCTTCTCGGTGCTGGTGTTGTCCCGGTTCGGGCCAAGGAACTGCGGCCAGTCCGCAGCCGACAGCGGAGCCGTCAACGCAAGTGACAGTGTGAGGACAGAAAGGAGTCGGGAGCGTGACATCAAAAGCACTCCGTTCCGGGGTCACACGACGGGCAGGGACAGACGCGGGCCGGGGGAACCGGCCGGGTTTATCGTATCCGCAGCGGGGATTGCTGGCCTCTCGGCCTCGTTCAGGAAGACGTGCAGCGGAGCGTATCGCCAGCCAGTGTCATGATCGTCGGCAATCCGCTTGAGGCTCGCGATGGCCTCCTCGGTGATGCCGTTGCCGGTCTCCTGGTAGGCCGGATCGCAAAAGTAGATCCGACACCCGAGCGGCCGTTCGTTGCGGGCCGTACACAGGTTATCGACCTGGAACGGGCAGCCGTCACGGGTCACCGGGGCGTCGTAGGCCGGGGCCGTTTCGAGTAGCAATTCCGCCTCGAATTGACTGATAAACAGCGTATGCCCGTACTCGGTGAACCGGCAGCACCGACCTGACCCCTCGCACCGGGGAGCGGCAGCCGAGACCGCCTGGTCGGCGGCAGCGTAAACCTCCAGAACTCTCCGTCGGACGTCCGGGGTCACAGCTTGATCACCTTGAGCCGACGGGTAATCTCCTCGACCGGAATCAACTCGCCCTCGCCAGAACCGGGGCAGATTTGGGTGGTGTGCTCCCAGCGTTCGGGGGTCTCGACATTACTCTCCCAGAACGGCCAGGTCCGGCACTGGGCTGGGCGTGCGGGGTAAATGGTACACCCCTTCTTGCGGTCGTAGAACACGCAGTCCCCGTCCCCGTGCTCGCGGAGGGTGCGACGTCCCCTGGCCTTGCGGGTGTAGAGTGCGGTCACCTCGGCGACCGTCTCCTTGCGAAACGCCGCGATGGCCGCGATCTCCTCGTCAGTGACCCACACGAACCCGGGCGCACCGGTGCAGCACTTCCCGCACATGGTACACGTAAACGCCAGCCCGTCCTTGTACCAGGGTTGCGTCGGGGCGGGGTCGGTGGAGTCAGGCATCGTATTCGCGTCAGTTCGTTCTTGTTATTTTAAGGGGGCACTGTATTCGGAAGTGTCCCAGTCCCAAGAGGAGACCGTCCATTCCCATCCGGTCGTGTTGGTTTAATGGCGATACCGAGTTGGGCGAAGATAGTGCGGGCGGTCTTGTACTTCGACTCCAACTCGGTCAGGCGGAGCCGCAATTCCAGCCGCTGGAGATCGGTCAACCGCCCTTCCTCATGGGCGGCCGAGAATTTCTGGATCCATTCTTCGAGGGGAAAAGAGAGCCGTACAAATTCCTCGAACAACTGCTCCAGTGCGATCCGAAGAAGAGGATCAAGGTCACGACCAATAGAGGCCGGAATATCTGCCGTATTTTTGAGCAGTTTTTTATCTCGTCTATCCCAGATGAGCAGCACCGTCTGGACGAGTCGGTCGAGTTTCTCAGAATACTCAGGGAGTATCTGAAGAGCAAAAGCCCACAGATCGGACGCCTTGTCGTCGGAGCGATGAGAGAGACTACCCCCCTTGCGAGCGGTCGATGCTTTACGCTCCATCCCGAGCTTCACTTGTTCAATCACTGCGTTGCGCAGTTCGGGGTCGTCAAGAAAACCTGATGCGGGCGGAGGAACTTCCGGGTTTGGGTTCATACCTGATCCTCCCACTCACGAAGGGCGTCGATGACCTGAAAGAGTTCGACCAACGACTGGCGTTGGCGGGTCGCATCGTAGCCCGCAGTGTTCTTCTTCAAGGTATCCCGCCCGCCGCGTGTGGTGTAATTCTGGATGTGCAGCGAGGCGTATGCCGTGCGCTGGCATAACAGGTTCGAGTTGTGGGCGATCACGACCTGATTCATCTTCACCCCCCACGCTCCATCCTCATAGTGACGCTTCACGGTAGCCTGTTGAGACGACCAAAGATCTTGTTTGAGGACGACGACTAGCAACCACATACGTTGGGTAATAGCGTTCAGGCTGGGTATTAATTTATCGAGCAAATCGAGTTCTTCTTGCCGCTGGGAGACTAATAGATTGGCAATAAATTCTTTCTTATTTCCGTGATAAAGTTTGTGCTCCCTTGACCATTCTGATTCGATTGCATGATACCCGTAATCCACCGCCAGGATCAACCCGCGGTAGGCTCCTCGAACCAGTTCAGAGGTCAGTTTCCCGAACTCTGGTTGGAGTCGGTAGCCCTGGCCGGGCATCACAACCAGTTCGACCCCCGGGGCATCGAGCAGCGGCACCGACTCAACGGAGAAACTCGGCACGTAGTAGCCGGGCGGGTCGATCAGGACATTGACATCGCCACTCAGGAATCGGGCCAGCGTTGTCTTGCCGGTTCCCCCGGGACCCAAGATTAAAATCCCTCGGGGCGGTTCTGGAGGAGTCTCAGACCCCTGAGACTCCGGAACAGGACTGGGGCGAAAGAACCTTCCGAGGCTCTTGATGAGTGGGAGGAGGCGGTTTTTCTTCTCCCATGCTTCCTTTGCGACGGTTTTGCCGAGTTCTTTCACAACCTCGTCGGCGTCTTTGTCGAGTTCCATTGCGACCTCGCTCTCGACAGGCTAATTGTCCCAGGTTCAGCAGCGATATTCTACGGGAACCACATCGCCCATCGATTCCAAGTCCCATTCTGGACTCAACGATAGCCAGAGGCAACAGTTTCGTCACGAGGGCCGTCAACTTGGGGTCATGTCGGCGAGGGGCGACTGAAATGCGGTGGGGTTCGACGAAGGCCAAAGCAGCCATTTTGATGGGATTGGGTCGACTCGATGCTGCGATTCTGGAACATGCCTTTAGCGGAGGGATGGTCGCCGCATCGCGATGGCCATCCCTCCGCCTGAGTGGGACCGACTACGCTCCTCAGGGATTGCAGTCGCCGTCCAGGACGAAGTACTGTTGAACCTGCGACCACGTCAGATGCAGGATGCCGGGTGCCGCGGCTCCGTCGTTGGAGTAGTTAGAGTTCCAGCCCCACGGATTCATCAGCGTGTACGTCTGGGTCGAGGAGTTGTAACCCAGGAGGGTGTAATCGTGCCCCCCCACGATGCCAAGGGAAGGGACATCCTCGAACGTCGCCAGCGTCATCAGTCGGCCCGCGGCCAGCGCACTGGTGAGGCCAGAATTCGTAAACGAATCGCTCGATTCGTTCTGGCCGGTCAGCACCGGAAGGACGGTCGCAGCAAGCCCCCCGTTGAGGGAGTCGTAGGCATCGGCTTGCGGGCGCTGGTTCCAACCCGAAGCTGAGAGTTGGGCATACGCCTTTTCCAACAGCCCCGCCCAGAGTACATTCGACGAATTCGTGGCACTCTGACCCTGGTTCGCGAAAAAGAACTGTCCGCCCACCGTGGGCAATTCGTTGTCCACCGAGAGATACGTTGCCACCCCGTTGTCGTAGAAACGGACAGTCCAAACATGGACCTGGACACCGTTCTCCGTCTGGGTGCCGTCGTCGGTGAACATGCTCTGGACCAGAGACGGAGCGTTGGCAGCCGTGGCCCCGAAACTGGCCATCAACCAGCAATCGCCCATCTGTCCCTGGTAGATGTCCTTGTAACTCGGACCGCCGCTGCCGAACAACGTGCCGCTGGCGAGCTGATAGGTCGCCGTGCCATAGATCGTCACGGCCGAAGGAAGATCCGCTCCCAAAAACCAGTCCGAGACCAGCGTCTGCAACTGGGTAGAGGTGATCCCGGTCCTGAGATTCCCCGAGGCGATAACTGCATTGGCTGGATTGCCGTCGACCACGTTGCCGGTGAGGCCTTCCACAGCGGCGGGAATGTCGAGCGCGGCAGCCCCTCCCGGCGAGGCCAGTGCCTGCAACGAACTCAGTGTCGCACTGGACACCGTCGAGCCTTCGGACGCGGCCAGGGCGAATAGGCCCAGCATATCGCCATAGGTGATCGAGCCGTCACGGGTGAAATCTGTCTGGGTCAGTGTCGCCAGAGCCGAATCGCTCAGGTTCTGAGCGATCCAGTTATTGAGGTTGCCCCCTTGCACGGTGATACTGCCACTGGAGCCCTTGACCGTGCCCGCCGTGGCGGAGAGAGTCACGGTATCCGACTTGTTGAGCGTCACCGTGCCCGTGCCCACCCCGTTCGTCATCGTGATTGAACTCGGAGAGACAACCTGCCTGTCGCTCGCGGCCAGCGTTGCAGTCCCGCTAAACCCGGTGGCGGTGTTGCCATACTTATCCACCGCTGTGAGGGTGATACTGAAACCAGTCGCGACCGTTGCCGTGGCCGGGGCGGTCACGACAAACGTCGCCGCCGCCCCCGGGTTGACCGTGATCCCTCCACTCGTCCCAGTCGCCGATCCTTCTGTTGCAGTCAGGGTGACTGTATCAACAGCGGTCAGGATGTGAGATCCGGTCGCTATCCCCCTGGACAGCGTGATCGATGCGTTCGACACGGTTTGCCCATCGCTGCTCGTGAGAGTCACCGGGCCAGTCGTGGTTGTCGCCACGTTCCCGAAGGCGTCGAAGGCAGTGATGGTGACGCTAAAGCCGGTCCCGGCCGTGACAGTGCTCGGGGCCGTCACCACAAACGATGCGGCCAGAGCCGGTCCCACCTTGACCGTTCCGCTCGTCCCGGTTGCCGACCCGTCAGTCGCCGCCAGGGTGACCGACCCGACCACCTCCAGCACCACCGACCCGGTCCCGACACCGTTTGTCAGCGTCACCGACCCGCTCACCGTCTGCTCGCTGCTGCTGGTGAACGTGACCGGCCCCGAGTACCCGGTCACCACATTCCCGTATGAGTCGTGGGCCGTCACCGTGACCGTGGCACCGACTCCGGCCGTGGCTGTCGCTGGGGCCGTGACGGTAAACGAAGACACTGTTGTCAGCGGACTCACCACAATGCTGCTGGTCCCCTTGACCCCACCCGAGGTAACCGTCAGGCTGACCGTATCCGCCTTGTTGAGGGTCACCGTCCCGGACCCCATACCGGCCGTCACTGCGATCGAGCTGGGCGATACCACCTGTCGGTCGCTGGCACTCAGGAACGCAGTCCCGGTAAACCCGGTCGCCACGTTCCTGTACTTGTCATATGCGGTTATTCCGACGCTGAAGCCTGTCCCGGCCGTGGCTGTACTCGGCGCCGTGACCACAAACGATGACGCTACTCCCGGATTAACTGTGATTGCCCCGCTCGTCCCCGTCACTGTCCCAACGGTTGCGGTCAGGCTAACTGCATCAACGACGGTCAGGATGTGAGATCCGGTCGCTATCCCCCTGGACAGCGTGACCGTTGCGCCCGTGATTGCCTGACCGTCACTACTTGTGAGCGTCACAGCGCCAGTCGTGGTCGTCGCCGCGTTCCCGAAAGCGTCGAAGGCGGTGATGGTGACGCTGAAGCCGGTCCCGGCCGTGACTGTACTTGGTGCCGTGACCACAAACGACGTGGCCGCCGCCGGCCCCACCTTGACCGTTCCACTCGTTCCGATCGACGATCCGTCAGTCGCCGCCAGGGTGACCGACCCGACCACATCCAGCACCACCGACCCGGTCCCGACACCGTTGGTTAGCGACACTGAGCCGCTCACCGTCTGCCCATCGCTACTGGTGAACGTGACCGGCCCCGAGTACCCGGTCACCACGTTCCCGTATAAATCCCGGGCCGTCACCGTGACCGTGGCACCGACTCCAGCCGTGGCCGTCGCAGGTGCCGTGACCGTGAACGAAGACACCGTTGCCAGCGGGCTGACAACAATCCTACTGGTTCCCTTGACCGTACCAGATGCGACCGTCAGGGTGAGCGTGTCCGCCCTGGTCAGAGTGACTGTTCCAGACCCCACACCGTCCGTCACCGTGATCGAGTTCGGCGATGCCACCTGCTTGTCGCTTGTGCTCAGCATCGCTGTGCCACTGTACTCGGTCGCCACGTTCCCGTACTTGTCATACGCCGTCAGCCCGACACTGAAGCCGGTCCCGGCCGTGGTGGTACTCGGCGCGGTGACCACAAACATGGACGCTGCTACCGGGTTGACCGTGATACCCCCACTCGTCCCCGTCACTGAGCTGTCCGTCGCAGTCAGGGTGAGCGTGTCGGCGGACTTGAGCGAGGTCGTCACGCTACCCACGCCATCAGTGAGTGTGATGGATGTCTGTGATGGTGTTTGGCCATCACTACAGGTGAGTGGGACAGAACCGCTGGAACTGGTTTCGATGTTACCGAAGGAATCTTCGGCCGTGAGTGTCACCTTGAACGCGGCCCCGGCCGTAACCGTGGCCGGTGCGCGGACCAGAACCGTGGCCAGTGTAGCCGGTGAGACCGTGAGGCTGGATGCTCGGGTCGCGACCAGCTTGGGATTGGTTGCGTCCATTGCCTCAACAGTGAACTTGTACGAACCGGCGATGGTCGTTTGGCCGCTGAGCATCCCTGAATTGGAGATCGAGAGGCCCGTGGGCAACGTTCCCGAGGCGAGGGAGAACAGATACTGTCCGGAGCCGCCAGTCGCAGTGAAGGCTGCGGTGTAACTTTCGCCGGCCATATCAATCGCTAGCGGTGCCATGCCGAGCACGATGGAGGCAGGGGTGAGGCGATCTTCCAGTGGTTCGATCCGCAACACGGCGCCCTGCACAGGGTGGTGACGATGAGGCTGTGTCGAGCCGCCCGGTTTTGCCCATTGGCGTTTGAGCTGCGTCCACCAATTGCGCACCATAACTCTTCTCCGCGACTTGGAGGCGTGGACGAAGTTTCTTCGTCGGCGCAACTTCAAGATGTGGGCCGGGGGATTCGTGGGATTGCCGGTCGGCAAGAGGCGGGACAAATGAGCGGGTCAACTGAATGTTGCTGGTCAGTCATAATTGCTGCATACACGCCCAATCACTACCTCAGTGCGAAACTAGGTTGCACCGAAGCCGTTGTCAAAAAAAGTCTTGAATTGCAAGCGAATTATGCGCCGGTGATGGATTTGTGACATGACTGGAGGCACCGAATTCAACTAATATCTCATATATATAATTGGATATTGATGAATTTAATATATTAACTATAACATGATTAAAAATGACATTTGTAATATCGATTTTTCATATTATCAGATATTGTGACACTTCTCGCTAAACGCGACAGCACCTTGCGTCGTTGCTTCCCAATCTCCCTGGTTCCCACGCTCTGCGGGGGAATGCTCTCTTCGACGCTCAGCTCGTGGCCGAGGCGGCGCGGACAGGCTGTTGCGTTCCCGGCGAAATCTCCCGCATCCGCTCGCTGTCCACCGTGGAGCGGTGGAAAAACCGTTCCCATGCTGGAGCGTGGGAACGAGGGATTGACAATGGATTATTGACTCCGCCGTACTCACTCCTGCGGGTACAGAGCTGTTGACAGGTAACGCTCGCCAAGGTCGGGGAGGACGACGACGATCAGCTTCCCGGCGTTCTCCGGCCGGTGGGCGATCTTTACCGCGGCGGCAGCGGCGGCCCCGCACGAGATGCCGCAGAGCATCCCCTCTTCCTTGGCGAGTCGGCGGGCCATCTCGAACGATTCGTCGTCGGTCACCTGGAAGACTTCGTCGATCACGGCGGTGTTCAACACGTCCGGCACGAAACCGGCCCCGATTCCCTGGATTTTATGTGGGCCTGGCTTCACCTGATCCTTCGGCACCCCTTGCATGATATGCTGGGTGAGAACCGGGCTCGCGGCCGGTTCGACAGCGATACACTTGACTGCGGGCTTGCGGCTCTTGAGCACCTCCCCACAACCGGTGATCGTGCCACCGGTGCCGACGCCGCTGACCAGGATGTCAATGTTCCCGCCAGTCGCTCGCCAGATCTCCTCGGCGGTCGTCTTCCGGTGGACTTCGGGGTTGGCCGGGTTCTTGAACTGTTGCGGGATGAACGCTTTCGGCTCCCCACCGAACTCGTGGAAAAGTTCTGTCGCTCGCGTGACCGCCCCTTTCATCCCGAGTTCCCGTGGAGTGAGATACAGCTTGGCCCCAAACGCCTTGAGCAATCGCTGGCGTTCCAGCGACATGCTCTCCGGCATCGTAACGGCCAGCTTGTACCCCCGGGCCGCGCAGGTGAAGGCCAGCCCAATGCCAGTGTTTCCACTCGTCGGCTCGACAATCATGGTGTTGGCGGTGATCTTCCCAGCTTTCTCCGCCGCATCGATCATCGCCACACCAATGCGGTCCTTCACCGACCACAGTGGGTTGAAGTTCTCCAGTTTCCCGACCACCGTCGCCCTGGCCTCACCGACCACCCGGCGGAGGCGGATCAGTGGAGTGTGGCCGATCGTCTGGGTGATATCGTCGTAAACGTGGCCGCGGAACGTGGTGTCGGCTGGCATGGGGATTCCTTCGGGGAAAGGACTGTATCCTGACCAAGTTAATCGGATATCGGCAATCTACCCCGGCCACCTCAAGAGGACAAGAGAACGAGTGCGGTGCTGAATGGCGAAAAAGTTGAAAGTATCCACCGGGTGCGGAGATCATCAGTGTTGAAGGACGAGGGTTGCTGATGCCAGAGCCACTGATCCGCATGCTGCATGCGGCGTATGCCGCCCCGGCCGATGGGGTCACGGACTCCGAACTGCTCGCCCGAGTCACAGTCGGTGCGGACGACGCAGCGTTTGAACTCCTTCTGCGCCGACACGCAGATATGGTGTGGAGCGTCTGCGTGCGCGTTGCCCGCCACCACCACGCGGCCGAGGACGCCTTCCAGGCGACATTCCTCGCCCTGGCAGTGCGAGCGAAGACCATTCGAGGGTGTGTCGCCGGGTGGCTGTACCGGGTGGCCTATCACGCCGCCCTCAAAGCGCGGAAGCAGGACCGCCGACTGGCTCCGGCGGGCTCGCTCGATGACCGCCCCGCCCTGTCCGTAGCCGCATGCGTCGACCGTGTTGAGACGGATGAGGTCGGCCCGATCGTTCACGACGAGCTGAGCGCGTTACCGGGGAAGTACCGCGAACCGCTCGTGTTGTGCTATCTGGAAGGGTTCACCCAGGCCGAAGCGGCCGAGCGACTTGGGCTTCCGCTCGGCACCGTCGCCACCCGGGTGAGCCGTGGCGGCCAGCGATTGCGTGACCGGCTCATTCGGCGGGGGCTCACGCTCGGCGCTGGCGGGGTTGCCGGGGTTCTCGGACCGTCGGTCCAGGCCTCGGGCGAGTTGGTGGGGGCCGCGGTCCGGCTGGGGATCTCCCCGGCTGCAACGTGGCCTGGTCCGATCGTTCATCTCATGTCAGGAGCACTCACTGCCATGTCCATTGTGAAACCGAAACTGATCGTCGGGTTGGTCGCCAGCCTCGCGGTTGCCGGGGGGCTGGCGGTCGCGGGTGGGCTGCAGCCTGGTGGACCGCCGGGGGGATCGAGCCCGCCCGGAGCCCGGCCGACGCCGCAACCAACCGCCGCACCGGGGCTACCGCTGGGTGGAGCGCCGGTAATGCAACCAGGCAGACCGCCTGGGATGGGGCTGCCAGGAGGGCCTGGGCCAGGGAGTGGAGGACCGCCCGGTTCTTCGGGTGGGCCAGGGTCCGGGTTTGGGGGGCCAGGCTCGCCGCAACCGATTGGCTCACCATCAACCCGCGGTCCTGAGAAGCTCGCAGTCGTCCCCAGTGATCGACTCGCGACGGCCCGGCAGCGGGTCAGGAGTATGAACAACCTCAAGCAAATCGTGCTTGCATTACACAATTACGAAAGCACTTACCAGATGTTGCCCAATGGAATCAAGGATGAGCAAGGACAGCTTCTTCTCTCATGGCGAGTACAAATTTTACCGTATATCGAGCAGGGGCCTCTTTACCAAAAATTCAAGCTGGATGAAGCCTGGGATAGCCCTCACAACAAACCACTGCTGGCCCAGATGCCAGACGTGTTCAAGGTTGGAATCGAGCCGGAAGGATCGACCGACACTTATTACCAGATGTTCACTGGAGTGGGCACGATCTGTGATCACACGATAGAGATGAAACTCCTTAACATCCATGACGGAACGTCGAACACTCTGGCAGTGGCCGAGATCGGGCCGCCGGTCCCGTGGTCCAAGCCAGCCGATGTCCCCTACTCCATGAAGAAACCTCTCCCAGTATTGCGGCCTCCGTTCAAGAACGTGTGGTTCGTTGGAATGGCAGATGGAAGCGTCCGCGGATTGCGCCCTGTGATCGATCCGATCAACCTGCGGCGACTGGTCGAACGAGCTGACGGGGAGGTGATCGAATTCGACAAACTCCACGCTCCCATCGTGCCGGTGACGGATGAGGAAAAGAAGGAAGGACAGGCCCTACTTGACGAACTCGCTGTGCTCCGAACCAAGAAGACAGATATGGTGAAACAGCGGGAGTTGCTCCGGGCTGAACTGGCTTCCGCCTACCTCCACGCGACGGGCAGTGGACCCGGGCTCGATCTTGTTGTCCTGGAGCGGGAGAAACAGCAACTTCTCAACGAGATACAAGCCATCCGGGCCGAGATCCAGGGCTTCACCAAGTCGCTACAGGAGGTCAAAGAGGGGATGAAGAAGTAAGCGACGTGGGGAATGCGGAGTTGGGAGGAAAAGACCATTCCAATCTCTCAGGCAGTTGGTGAGAGAAAATCTATCAGTGGGATGGGGTGCCACGGGCGGCTAGTCCGCNNGGTCATTTCCTGGCGTCTGCCTCACACCCGACTCCGGTGTGCCCTCCGGTCTCGCTTCGGCGCAACTGCACCCAGCGCGCTCCGCCACCTCGACCGACCCCGCTTACCGGGAGCATCACTGGGAGGGCCAGTCACCAACACCCTCCTCAGTCTTACTCCCCCTTTTGTAACCGGGCGACTGCCTCCTTCGCGGCCTTCGTCGGCTGGGCGTCAGGGTGGCCAGTGGCCAGGCTCTTCAGGGCCGCCAGAGAAGTCGGAGTGCCGACGTGCTCAAGCAAAACGATTGCCCGGACGGCCCGCGTCCAGTACTTCCGCCTGTTCCCCCAGGGTCCGACGTTGATCCGCTCGACCCGGTGTTCCGCCCACCACGAACCCTTGCAGCGGAAGTTGTAATACACCTCCCCATTCGCCTGGCGGTGCTGGTTCAGCGTCAGTGGGGCGTTCTGCTCGATGAGGCTCTCGGCGGTGCGGTCCCCGCTCAGAAGCGCGACCAGTCGCGGCCGAGCCAACGGATCGGTGACTTCATCCATCAGGGTCGGCAAATCGATCACCAACCGGGGGTCGAAGTATTCCAACTCCTCGACCGCCGCCTTCCAGGTCTGTTCCTTCTCGCTTCCCATGTCTGTCAGGAGCGATCGCACTCGCGTTTTGTCGATTCGGAGTGGCTTGAGCACCTCCGCAATGAATGCGACAGCCTCCTTTGGCCGGGACGCGAGTTTCAGTAGCGCACGAGACGCCACCAACTCCTCCTGGGCGAGAGCGGACCACTGGGCTTCGAGTTCCTTGCGCGGAGAGTCGGCTGGTGCCGGGGCAGCCTGGGCGACTCCTCGTGCCAGCCCGGCCGTGAGGAGCCCACCCACCAGAACCCGGCGGCTGATGTTCGTCGACATGGTCAATCCTCCGAGTGAAGTATCAGGTGAAGGAGATTCAGTGGATGGCGTCAGTGACCCACCCCCGCTGGACGTGGTCATGACCCGGCAAAAAGGATTTCCTCGGGCCTTGGCGTCGCGGGCATCGGTGCCTGGGGGTGGTCTTCGAAGTACAACTGCGGCCGCTTCGGAGTTGGTCTCGCGTGGTTAATCAGCCCCACTTTACCCTGTTCGTAGATCTTGATCTCGCTGAAGCCGAAATAGGTGCCTCCTGGGGGGTTCCACTTGGAGTTCAGTTGGCTCCCGGCGTTCCCGGCGATGACCTGATAAACCTTCGGGGCTTTCGCCAGCGGAGCGCTGTCCCAGACGTGTTCGTGAGCGCAAAGGTAGGCCCGCACTTTCGAGTGGGATTGGAAAAGTGACTGAAGTTTGTCGCCGAGCTTGTAATCGCCCTCGTTGAGGATCGAATCCTCTTCCTTCTTCGGGTGATCCATGATCGGCTTGTGACCAAACAAGAAGATGGCGCTGATTTTCGAGTCTTCTTGTGCCGCCTTGATATCCTTTTCGATCCAGTGGTAGGGAACCCAGCCTGCGTAGGGGTGCTTCGTTTTCGGATCGATCACCGATGAGATCGTATCCGTGTTGATCACGATGAAGTGGATATCCTTGATGTTGAACGAGTAGGTCAACTCGCTCTGATCATCGACGAGGTGATCCTCCTTCGGGTGGTCAGCCGTGGGGCCATTGGCAACACGGGCGACTGTATCGAACCCACTCTTCTTGAGCCACTTCAGCCAAACCGAGTCGCAGTGCTTGTTCGGAACCTCGGGCTCGTCGGCATCCTTGTCGTCTTTGAGCTTCCTCAACATCTCGTGGTTACCCGGGAGCGGAACGAGCGTCAGTTTTCCCTTGACCGGAGAATCGTGGAAAAGATCGGTCCACGCTTCAAGTTGCTTTTTCAGGATGCTCCCGTCGTCGTCCTCCAGGTTCACCACGAGATCGCCTACGAAGAAGAAATAGGACGGTGCTGGCTTCATCGCGGCAATATCCTTGAACGATTGCTTGATCTGCGGCAAGTTCGCGGAACTCGGATCGTCTTTTTTAATCTTCTTCCAGTCTGAATGCTGGATACGGTTGCACCCCATGAACACGAATGACAACTTGACCTCGTCCGCCGGGGCGGCCTCGGTCGCAGGAGGCATCCCGATCACGAGGGCCAGTCCGAGCAAGATGATCAGACCCGTTCCGATTCGGTTCATCGTGTCACCCGATCCCTTCTGGAGAATGGTGGTCCAAGCCGCAGCGCGAGGAAACCGAGCCTGGGCAGCACTGCGCTGGGCTCCGGAAGCATCCTGATCCCTGAAGAGTGTGGATTCCACTCGCTGATTCTTCCGATCTTTCCTTGATGGCGATCTCTGGAGAGATCGGTCTCGGCCGAGAAATGAGTGTCTGCTCGCTCTCGATCCTTGTCAAGCACGATTCCCCGATCATTTCCAACTCGCCTTACATCGGAAAACCGGGAGCGGTGCAAGACGGTGTCATGGGGTTCCGAGGGCTTCCGTTCGACGGAATGATCAGGGCCGGTGCCGCGCGTGGTAGATCTGGCACTTGGGGAGGGTCTTCTCCAGTGCGCGAACACCTTCGTCGGTCACCGCGGTACAGCTCAGGTCAAGATAGGTGAGTTTCTTGAGTGCCCCGAGTTCCTTGAGCCCGGCATCGGTTACCTCGGTGAAAAGGAGGCTGAGATAGGTCAACTCCTGGAGAGGAGCCAGTTCTTTGAGACCGGCATCTTTCACGTCGGTCGTGTCAAGTCTGAGGGCGGCCAGTTTGGTGAGCGGTGCAAGTTCCTTGAGACCCTTATCGGACACCTTCGTGGAGTTGAGACTCAGTATGGTGAGCCCCTTGAAAGGAGCAAGTTCCTTGAGACCGGCATCCGTGACTTTGGTGTAACTGAGGTCAAGGATGGTCAGCCCCTTGAGGGGAGCAAGTTCTTTGAGACCGACATCCGTGATCTTAGTCCCACGAAGATCGAGAGATGTTAGTCCCGTGAGAGGCGCGAGTTCCTTGAGGCCGATATCCGTCATCCTGGAGCCCGAGAGGTCAAGGGTGGTCAACCCCTTGAGTTTTGCGATTTCTTTGAGACCGGCGACCGTGACCCTACTGGAACACTCCACCTCAGTTGCCGGCATACCCGGTTTTGTCTTGTCCCGGTGGACTCTGAAGCCAAGTTTCCTCACGGCGGCAACCGCCCGATCCTCGTCCTCGTCCGCGGCGGCCCGGTCAACGCCGCCGGGCCGTTGCCGTGCGTGGTAGATCTGGCACTTGGGGAGCGTCTTCTTGAGTGCCTCAACACCTTCGTCGGTCACCGCGGTCCCGCCCAGCTCAAAATAGGTGAGTTTCTTGAGTGCCCCGAGTTCCTTGAGACCGGCATCCGTGATCCCGGTCGCAAGGAGGCGGAGTGCGGCCAACTCCTGGAGAGGAGCAAGTTCTTTGAGACCGGCATCCGTGACTTTGGTGGAATTGAGGCAGAGTACGGTCAGTTTGGTGAGCGGCGCAAGTTCCTTGAGACCCTTATCCGACACATTCGTGCCGCTGAGAAAGAGACTGGTGAGCCCCTTGAAACGAGCAAGCTCTTTGAGACCGGCATCCGTTACTTTGGTCTCCCTGAGGTTGAGGGTGGTCAGCCCTGTGAGAGGAGCAAGTTCTTTGAGACCGGCATCCGTGACTTTGGTGTTGCCGAGGTCGAGAGATGTGAGTCCCGTGAGAGGAGCGAGTTCCTTGAGACCGATGTCTGTCACCCTGGAGCCCGAGAGGTCAAGGGTGGTCAACCCCTTGAGTTTTGCGATTTCTTTGAGATCGGCGTCCGTCACCTTGGTTGTGGAGCACTCCACCTCAATTGCCGGCATACCCGCTTTTGTCTCGTCCCGGCGGACTCTGACGCCAAGTTTCCTCACGGCGGCAACCGCCCGATCCTCGTCGTCGTCCGCGGTGGCCAGACTAACTACGCAGAGCCCCAACGCCAGAGTCAGCACGAATTTCGCGAGCCAGTATCCCATCGGTCGATCCCCCGACACGAGGTCCAGGACATCACGACATACGATGAGTCTACCCCGTCCGAGTGCCGACCGATAGTCCCGGCGATCACGCGGTCCGATTCGGCACAAATTGGTTGGTTCAGCGGGTGTTCGGTTCAGGCCGAGCGATTCCACAATCGCGCGATCCAGGGCCACAGCGTGCCTGTCGAGACGTGCTTCTCGGGCATCGCAAAGCCGGACAGGCACGTCTCATCGAGAGCTCGCTCCATGATCGTCTTCATAGGAAGCTCCGCTCGATATCGCTCGAAGGCGATTTCCGCCGCCGATTGCCAGTCGCTGTTCAGCCGATCCAGGGCAAAGTCCACGAAATCCAGAGTTTCAGGGCACGAATCGACCAGGCTCGATTGCCGGGTTTGTTGTGGCGTTCGATCCAGGGCAATTCCGCGCTTACTCAGTAATGCCAGTCCCACTCGGGTACCCGATGGCATTTGCCAGTCGATGGTCTTATTGATCGACAGATTGATTCGCGTGGCGCGAAACAGGCTATCTCGCTCGGCCAGAGGAATCAGGGTGCCGTGCCAGACCACATGCGCACGCTTCTCCAGGGCCTCCAGGATTCGCTGGCGGTGCGGCGTGAGAATTCCCGTGAATGAGAAGTCGATCCGAGGTTCCTCGCAAAAGGCGGGTACCAGGCGATCGGAATACCCCAGTTCCACAAACGAAGACGGTCCACGCTCACGCAATGCGACGACGTTGGATTCGACCATCGACCAAAAGAAACGTGCTCCACTGGCGGCAGCCTGAAAGCCGAGCCAGCGTCTGCGGTAGGTTTCATCGCGACGATCGGGCTGATCCGATCGGGGAGTTCCCTTGTTGAAGCCTGTCCCATCCATGAACTCGGTCACGATGATTCCGTAGCGGAGTCCCGACGCCCGGAGCTTCTCACCCGCTTCCGGGCTAAAGCCCTCCCACAGAACATTGACGGCGGAAGGTGAGAGTGTGTCATGAGACAATGTCACCTTGTGGCCCAGTTCTTCCAACCCCGCCTGGAGCCAGCCAAACATGTCCAGGAGCGTTCTCTCGCTGGGACGGGGGCAGTGACAGGTCTTGCGACTGGGGCAGTTACAGGTGCAAAAGTGAAAATGCATGGGGACACTCTTCATCCACCGGTGGTCGAGCTGCACTCAACCACCGGCTCATCGCTGTGACCTCTGCGGGGTCGATTCGAGCGACTTTGTCACATGCGGGGGGTCGCGGTCAACCCGACGTTGTGCGTTCAGACTGTCGCGGGGGTGCGGCCGTTGCGGCCAACCGGAGCGGGATGCCACGGCGGACGCCAGTCGTGCCGGTCCATCAACTCGGCCAAGTCGGCGAGCGATTCGGTCACCACCTCCGGGCGGTAAGCGTATCGCGGCAAATCGTCTGGTCGGGTTCCCCCGCTCAAAACGAGAACTGTGTGGAACCCGAGTTGCACTCCGCCGAGGATGTCCGTCTCCATCGTATCCCCGATCATGGTCGTCTCATCCGTGCTCAGCCCGAGTTCTTTCCTGGCCGCTCGCATCATCACCGGGCTTGGCTTCCCGACGCTGAACGCCTTCACGCCGGTGGCGGTCTCCAGCATCGCCACCATCGCCCCGCATCCCGGTCGGAGGCCGTTCTGGGTGGGGCAGTTTGGATCCATGTTCGTGGCAATCAGTTTCGCCCCACCAAGGATCATCCGGACCGCCGCTTCCACCATTTCCAGGTTGAACGTCCGACCCTCTCCAACGACCACATAGTCCGGATCGTGGTCGACCACTGCGTACCCGTACTGGTGGAGGGCGGTCAGAAGCCCCCCCTCACCGATCACGTAGGCCGTCCCTCCGGGTTTCTGCTGGGCCAGGAAGCGGGCGGTTGCCATCGCGCTGGTGAAGACGTGCTCCTCCTCCACATCGAGCCCCATCCGGACGAGTCGGGCGACGACATCGCGGCGAGTCCGCTGGCTGTTATTTGTCAGGAACAGGAACGGGATCTCTCGCTCGCGGAGCTGGCCGACGAACCGATCCGCTCCGGGGATCAGTTCCGGCCCGCGGTAGACAACCCCGTCCATATCGATCAGGAATCCGAACCGGGGTGGAGTGCCGTTGTGCTGCATGGTCATTTTCTCGAAACAGTGAACCGGCCGGACATGAATCCGGTACGGAGGTCCGTTTTTGGAGGGGGGGAGATTCCAGAGAGGAGGGCGGGAGTTGAGGGGAAAAGCAGATCGTGTGCCGGAGACACTTCGCAAACGGATCTCGGACGCAATCGCTGACCCACTGTGTCCTTATGGCCGCGATGGGGAGTGGTCGCGGCAGACGCGATTCGGCCCGACTGCATAACGATTGGGCAGCTTCACAAGACCCACACCGAATGCAGGGGTCCGCGGCCCGGTCAGGAGTCCCAGCCCTGGAACACCACGAACACTCCAACGGTATCGATGAACCCGTGGGCGAGGATGGAGCACCAGAGATTCCGCCCAGTCACGAGATACGTTGCATGGCCACGCTGGCGAAGTAACCCGTGCTCTCCCCCGCTCGTCCACCCGTCACCTCCGCATTTCACCCACACCAGCTCTACCCCACCCTCTCATCCCTCACTTCACGACACCACTCCAATCACGCAAAAAGGTTGCGTACACCCCCTGTCACTGGCTGCTTATTTTTTTGAGCACCTCTTGCATTCCGAACCCGCGCAAGGTAGTATGCAGTCATGCCTCACCGCTCAAGCATAAAACGCGGGCAAAACCAAGGTGCGTCACCACTCACGGTGACTGTCAAGATGGAGTCGCTAGCCCCGACTCCAGATCTGCCGCAAGCCGCCGGGATCACCTCCGAGAAGAATCCGGCGGCTGTCTTGCTTGGGCGGTTGGGAGGCCTCAAGGGCGGTCCCGCAAGGGCAAAAAAACTGGACAAAGCCACCCGGAGCGAGATCGCAAAAAAAGCCGCATTGGCCCGATGGAGAAGTAAGGATGGCGAAAAGCAAAAAGCCCAAGCGTCGGGAGACATTCCCAAGGTGTAAGGCGTTTCTTATATGTCAGTCAACAATTACGGAAGCTGAAACAAATGATTTGAGCATAATAAGGATAATAACTAATTTTCGCTTCCAGGAATTCCCATCTGAAACCCCGCCTTTTACTGTTTATGCTCGATTGGTTGGAGGCTTCAATCGCTACAAAATGGTGATCCAGGTTCAGGATCTTCATGATGGGCAAGTTGTGGCAAGTGGCGGGGCATTGGTTGACTTTGTCGATAGAGTTGGAACTATTAGCCTAATGATATTAATTGAGTCTTTGACTTTGTCGCATGCGGCGGCATACGATGTAGTCCTGCTTGCCGATGAAAATGAAATCGACAGGCAACAATTCACGGCGGTACTAGAAGAGGAGTCTCCAGATGAGCACGGTGGACAAGAAGAAGAAGACGAAAGTTCCTAGCTACGGCCGTCCGGTTACGTTCTCCAGCAAGCCAGTGGTGATCGAGGTCAAGGCGTTGGAGAAGCCAGAGCCGATCAAGAAGTACCCCAAAGCCAAGTACGACTAGCCGGCTGGAAGGGGTATCCAACAACTCGGATTACTCTCGACCCTGGGTAACCTCCCAGGGTCGTCTCGTTAGCAGGCCACGCTGCGGGCCGGGCTTACAGGTTCGGGTTGCACAGATTGGCCTTTTCGCGAGAGTTGAGCACGAGAATTCTCCGAGTCGCCGGCATCCGGTTTGGTAATCCTGGTCACGATGTGTTGCCTCGTGTCACACACCTGTCGGGAGCAAGCCATGCGGACCGAACGCGAGAAGATGCTGGCGGGGGAGTTATACGACCCACTCGACCCTGACCTGACCCAGGCTCGTGAGCGGGCCAGGGATCTGTGCGAGGATCTCAACGCCACCCGCGAAGCCGACGGGGAAGCTCGTCGCCGCATTCTCCGGGCACTGTTTGCTGCCGGGGGCGAATCGGTCTGGATGCAGCCCCCATTTTTCTGCGACTACGGCTCCAACATCGTGCTTGGGGAGCGGGTGTTCTTCAATTTCAACTGTGTTGTTCTGGACGTGTGCCAGGTGACGATTGGGGATTTCACGCTCTTCGGGCCGGCTGTGCAGATCTATGCAGCCACGCACCCGCTGGAGGCGAACCTGCGACGCACGCAGGAGTCCGGAAAACCGATCACGATCGGGTCGGACGTGTGGGTCGGAGGTGGGGCGATCCTTTGCCCGGGCGTGACGGTCGGATCGCGAACGGTCATCGGGGCGGGAAGCGTTGTGACCCGCGACATCCCGGCCGGTGTGTTGGCCGTTGGGAATCCGTGCCGGGTGATCCGCGAGATCCAGAAGGGGGATCAGCTTACACAAAGATAAATGAACGAGGATTTCATGCAAATTGCAAAGTCGTAAAATCAGAGCGATCGCAGAGAGAATAATTCCCAGCACCACCGAATTCGTGAAACCCTGCCGCCGTGGGAATGAAAACGCCCACGGGGCTTTCCCGTGGGCGTTTTCGTGAACTGACTGCCTCAAGCGGCATTACTTGACGATCTTGGAGACGTCGGCGACGATCTTGGTGACGTCGTCTTCGGTCAGCTTGCCCTTCGCGAACGCATAGTTCGCGGCGACAACTCGCTCCCTGTACAGCAGGACGGTCACATCCGCGTCCTTGGCGATGTTATACTTGCTCGGGCCTTCCGGGGACTCGATCGACAGCACGATCTTCTTGTACTTGGCGTCGCTCACCTGGGCCTTCAGCTTGGCTTCGAGGGTGTCCTCGGCGCTCAGGTACACGACGAAGCTGCCCATCTCGGCCTTGGCGTTCTTGTCGGTCGCGGTGTCGAGAGCAGCGATCAGCTTCTTCAGAGCCGGGTCATCGGCATTGCGGGCGAACACGACGGCCACCGGGTTGTCGCCGTTGGAGCAGAACAGGCAGTTCTTCTGACCTGCCTTCTCACCGTTGATGTTCAGCGGGTGGAACGGTCCCGGCACCTTCTCGCCGGATTGCGGGCCAGACTTCAGGTCGGCCGCGACCACCATTCCGCCCAGCACCGCCACCACCCCGACCGCGAGCATCTTCCGAATCATCGACTTGCCTCCGTGGTGAATTCTGCACAAATACCGGGGGTACGGATTCCCGGCATACGCCTAGACGGAGCCGGGCCTCCCGGTATTCGCGCCAGTTGGGGGTCCGCCCCAGATGACAGTTTATCGAGCGTGGTTTCCTGTTGCGAGTAAAAAGTGGGAAACTGTAAAAAGTGTGAGGTTCTCTCCGGTTGTTCTAAGGACCACCGGACAAAACCCCTGGACTGTGAGGCATAGGGGAGTCAAACCGCCCTCCGGCTCCCCCTTCCTTCTTAGGGAAGGGGGTTGGGGGGTTAGGTTATGGCCGGAAGTCCTATAGCACCCGGCTAATGAGGCACTTCAAGTATCCCGACTCACGGCAACTGATTGCGACCGGGTGGTCTGGGGATGGCCCCCGGCGCGCCAGGATTTGCAGATCCCGCTTCGCCTCCGCCGCCACCTGGGCAATCACATCCTCCAGGTCGGGCAGCGAAATCAGCCCGGTGCAGCAGCACGACACCAGTACCCCGTCACGATCCAACAACTTCACCGCCAACTGGTGCAACCGGCGGTAACCCTTGAGCGCTTCGGGGACCGCCGCCCGATTCCGGGCGAATTTTGGCGGATCCAGCACAACGACATCGAACTTCCTGCCAGCCGCGACAAGATCGGACAACTGCCGAAACACGTCCGCACAGGTGAAAGTCGTGTTGCCAAGGCCATTTGCGACTGCGTTTCGTCGGGCCAGGTCCAGGGCAGGCTCGGACGCATCGATCCCGAGAACCTCGGTCGCCCCCGCTTTCGCTGCGTAGAGTCCGAAGCCTCCTGAGTAGCAGAATGCATCCAGCACCCGCTTCCCGGGGCACAGCCCGGCGACCGCGACCCGATTCTCCCGCTGGTCGAGGTAGTATCCGGTCTTCTGGCCCTCCGCCAGGTTGACCAAAAACCGCAACCCATTCTCTTCGATCGTCAGGTCCGGTGGGGGTGGCTCGCCCCAGAGCGGACCATCGTGCAGTTCGATCCCTTCGAGTTTACCGATCCCCTTCTCGGTCCGGAGGTAGACGCCGCGGGGCTGGAGCAACTCGCGGAGGACATCGACAATCATCTCGCGACGGCTCGCCAGTCCCAGGGCGGTGAACTGCACAGCCAGCCAGTCGCCGTACCGGTCCACGACCATTCCTGAGAGGAAGTCGGACTCACTGAAAACGACCCGGTAGCCCCGACCCGGCCCGGCCAGGTTCAGAACGTGGTGACGGAGTTCGACTGCTCGGCCAAGCCGGCCCCGGAAGAACGACCGGTCGAGCACGACGCCCGGTTCCCAGGAATACAATCGGACATGGATCTTGCTCTGGCTGTTGAACAGCCCACGCGCGACGAAATTGTCGCCGCTGGAGTAGAGATCCACCTCAGCGCCGTCCACCGGCGCGCCCTCGATCCGGTCGATGGCCCCAGCAAACACCCACGGGTGGCGACCGAAGAACGGCTGAGCCCGCTTCGACTTCAGAACAACTTTGGGAGTGGTCATAACGAACAGTTTAAAGTTTAATGTTTAAAGTTGAAGACAATGGGGACGAATTCCGTCTCCCAAAATGCTGACAATATTCAAATCGATTATGGGTATAGATTAAACCTATCCTCGAATCCTAAACTTTAAACTTTAAACTTTAAACTTTAAACTCCCTGCTGAATCCGGCCCATGTAGGCGATGGCCCGATCCAGGTCGGTCGGCTGGGAGCGGCTTTCGAGCATTGCTCGCAACCGCAGGAGGAGTTCGGTCTTGTTGATCGGCTTGGTGAGGAAATCGTCGGTCCCGGCGGCGACCGCCGTCTCGACATCCGTCGGTTGGTCCAGTGCGGTGACCATCAGGATTCCGACCCCCCGGGTCGCCGGGGTCGCCCGGAGTCGCTGGCACACCTCGAACCCGCTCAATTTTGGCATCATGACATCGAGCAGGATGACGTCCGGGAGCCAGTCCCGGGCAGTAGCCAGGGTGTCTTCCCCGTTCGACGCGATCCTGGTGTCGTACCCGGTTCCATCGAGATGGGCTTCGAGGAGTTCTGCGTTCGCCTGGTTATCGTCGGCGATCAGGATGCGGGGCATATCTACCTCTGGCCGGATGACTCCGGAACATTATAGCCCTGAAGGGGGCAGTGGCGCGGGTGCGCGGGCGGCATAGAGTCGACCGCGACTGGGCCGGAACCCCAAACGGGAGGTCGGTTATGCCACCGAGCCGGGTCGCGCTGATCACGGGGAGCGGAAAGAAACGGGTCGGGTCAGTCGTCGCCGAGGCCCTTGCCCGTCGCGGGTACGCGATCGCCGTCCACTATCGGAGCTCCGCCGCCGAGGCCGAGGAAACCGCCGCCGGACTTCGCGATCTTGGAGTCGAGGTGGGTACTTTTCAGGCTGACCTGACCGACGAAGCGGCCACACGGGGGATGGTTCAGGGCGTCCTCGGCCGCTTCGGCCGGATCGATGTGTTGGTGAACTGCGCGGCCGTTTGGCAACGGAAGCGACTGGAAGACGTCACCGCTGCGGACGTCCGGCTGCACTTCGAGACGAATGCCCTGGGCACGTTCCTGTGTTCCCAACAGGCCGGGCTGGCGATGGTGAACCAACCGGAGGGGGGGTTGATCGTGACCATCGGTGACTGGGCTGAGGTCCGCCCCTACCTGGACTACGCTGCGTACTTCCCCAGCAAGGGAGCGGTCACGACTCTGACCCGGTGCCTGGCGGTCGAACTCGGAACCCGCAACCCGAACGTCCGGGTGAACTGCGTCCTTCCCGGACCGGTCATGCTCCCCCCCGACCTGACCGTGGAAGAGAAGCAGGAGGCGGTGGCTGCCACGCTGGTCAAGCGGGAAGGTGGGCCGCAAAGCATTGCCCAGGCGGTGCTTTCGTTCCTTGATAACGACTTCATCACCGGAGTGTGCCTGCCGGTCGATGGCGGGCGGACCATTTTTGCATAGGGTCTCCGCTCGCCTTCCACGAGGGGAATTTGGTGGATTTCCGTTGACGGGAGGAATTGTGCCAGCTATTTCACCAATTAGTGAAATGATGAACTGATTGGAACGGTCTACTCCTCATCACCCCAGGGCCGCAGGCCCCCAAGGCTTCTCGGAGGACAATTCATGACCACGCCGCATACGCACGCGAATCACACTCACCAACACGGTCCCGGGTGTGGACACACCGGAGTCACCCACGACAGCCACACCGATTACCTGCACGACGGGCATCTGCATCACACCGAGCCGGACGGAACCGTTGCCGAGCACAGCCTCCCGGTGACCGTAGCGAACCCGGCGGGTTGCACCCCGGAACACACCTGCGCCGGGCACGAGACGGGGCATGTCCACGGACCGGGCTGTGGGCACGAGTCGGTGCCGCATGGAGACCACACCGACTACCTCGTCGCGGGACATCTGCACCATCCGCACGGGAACCACTGCGACGACCACGGGACGGTCAACGTGGCGAAGTGAATCATTCCGAGCGATCGAGCGTCTGGCAGAAGAAAGATGACCCGCTGTCCACGACAGTGAGTCATCTTTCTTCTGCTTCTCAACTTTACCAGAGGTCTCCAGAAAGCCCCGGGCTTCAGCCCTGGGGATGAATGGAGACGAAGGGTGTCCCCACTATTTTTGCACCGCACCTTGTTCAACCCGATCTCTGGCGTAGACTCCACCTATCCGTTGCAGGAGTAACGCACTCAACGGGCACGACAGTTAGAAGATCTCAACTGCGCCAGGACTATGTCGCATAGGTGAAAATCCTTAGAAGCCCCCGCCTTCAGGCGTGGGGAGTAGTCACTTCGCCGGCTTGATCTCGAACTTCCGCGGATGTGGCTTGGCGAGTTTGTCGACCTCGGCCTGGGCAGCGTCGATCTGCTCCATCCGCTTGGCGAGTTCGGCGGTTTTCCGTGCAGCGACTGTCTCGCCGACATCCTTGAGCCAATCCGGGGCGTTAAACTGAAACATCACCACCCCGCGGAACCGCTGGTGGACCAAGCCATTCTTCGCCTGGATCGCCTGGAACACCTTGTTTGCCTGGTCGAACACAGGTCCGGAGGGGATGTTCCCCAGGTTGATGCCACTGGCCAGATCCTTTGCTGAGAACGTCCCGACGACAACCCCGTCGATGCTCACCGAGTAGTTCCCATCCTTGAGCCCCTTCACCGCGAGCCCGTAGTCGTTCAGATCCTTCAGTTCGTTCGTGTAAGGCAGCATCGGGAGCCAGTCCTTTTGAACGGGTAGCGGCAATGCGGCGTCGGTTCGGGTGAACGACACACCGCCACCCGGGTCGTTCGACAGATCGCTGACTGTCGCCCCCGTGGCATCGGCTTTATTGCTGGTCAGATCGATGGTCACATTGCTGACGGCGGCCGGAGCGTGCAACCCGGTGAGGATGGCGTGGGCCATCAGCAACCCGCCAGGCGGGGCTGTGTGGAACCCGTCGGGGTAGGGGACCGCTTTTTTGGCCATGGGGTCGACTTCTTCCATTCGGTCGGTCGCTGCCTTGGTGATCGCATACTGGTCGACAAACGCGTCCCCGTATTTCTCCGCCAGACCCTTGAGCGGAGCGTAGAACTGCTTCTGGGTAACAACGTACTCGGCCCCGTTGCTCTTGTTGCGCCGGTCGACCGCGTTCGGCGACATCAGCGCAACCCGCACCCCGGCGTCCTTGGCCATCTTCAGCATCGCCTCGGTCTTTTCGACGAAGTTCTTATTCGCACCCGGGTTGAACTTCCCGTATCCGCCATCATTCATCCCGAAGTTGATGGTCACCGCGGTGGGCTTCTCGTCGAGCACGTGCGTTTTGAACCGGCCTGCCCCGCCGTTGGCGGTGTCACCGCCGATCCCGGCATTCAGGAAGGTGAACTTCCCGTCCGGGAAGCGGGTGGTCAGGTAGAGTTCGATGTAGGTCGAGTACTGGTATTGCTCGGTGATACTGTCGCCGAGAAAGACGATCCGGTCGCCAGGCTTGAAGAAGAAACCGTTTCCTGCGGGGGCGGGTGCGGCGGTCGCGGTGGCCGTTGCGGTGACAGCAGCCTTGGGAGGATCTGCGGCAAGGAGTGCAGACGCGAGAGCGGCAAGGAGTGTGGTCGTCAGGAGCAGGCGGGTCATGGGGTGGGCCTCGTGGGGAAGGGACACGAGGCGGATTGTAGGCGGCCGTTGATCACCGGGAAGAGAAATGGTGTCGGCAGGCAAACCCGGTGGTACAATCCCGATGGATCAGCGTGGGGACGGTCTGGCGCGACTTGGCCTCTCTTCAAACATTTTACCTCCAGAATAGTAGATTAATCGCCAGATCTTTATCTGCGACTCGATATATACGTGAACGAGACTGCTTCCCAATCAGCTTGCCTCTTCACGGGGTTGCCCGTGGCCATTGCTTCATTCAGGCTGCTGACGTGTTGAAAACAGCGGCTCGTGGGGGCGGACCAGGACGGATGGGCTGGTCGGCCATCCGTCTGCGTTCCCAGGGGCCGCGAGGGGCGAGCCATGCGGAATTGCTCCCAACTACGCGGTGATGCCTCTGTTTTCTCGAAAAATTCGGCTTTTTTCAGTAAATCCATATAGTTTTTTTCCAGTCGCTAAACCATTAATCTGTCTCAAGATACGATGGCTCTGCCCTGGACTCCTGGGTCGAGAAACGCTCAGTTCTGTGGCGTCGGAACCCCTTTTGACCCTTGCCAGGACATCATGTGGCTGTAGATTCGTTGCAAGTATCCCTTCGAGGGGTATAAAGGTTACCATCAAAATGCATTGCCGTGAACAGCGGCGTTCAGATGGAGAACCATTAGTTCAAATCATTGCCGCCCAGTGGTTGGCAAAAACGTAGTAATGATATTTGCTTAATAGTCTACATGAATTACTCTCATTTATACTCTTGGGAGCTTCCATGCTGAACCAGCCTACTCGTCGTGCATTTACTCTGATCGAACTGCTCGTTGTCATTGCAATTATTGCCGTCTTAATCGGCCTTCTTCTACCGGCCGTTCAGTCGGCTCGCCAAGCCGCTGCGCGGTTAAAGTGCGCGAATAACCTCAAGCAAATCGGGCTTGCGTCACACAATTATCATGACGCGATTGGAACTTTTCCATCCGGCCATATGACGGCATTGGTGCCGGGGTCGGGTCCTGCCATACTGAATGGCGCGGTCAATCCAAGTGCTCAGGCGAAGTATTACGCCAATTGGGCGGTTCTCCTGCTGCCTTATATCGAGCAAAATGCTCTTTTCAACAACTATAGCAATATCATGCCAACAGGAACAAGTACTGTCTCTACCGATGTCACCAGCGCACTAAACCAACCAGTCTGTCAAACGTATATATCGCTCTATACTTGCCCTGTCGATCCCAATGCGAATCAAATCGCTACTCCGCAAAGCTACCCGAGTCCAGCTGATGGTTCGGGTGTCACGTTCATGACGGGAAGTTACCGTGGAAATTCCGGACAGTGCCCTCAAGATCCGACGGCTTACCAGTACCCTTGGAGCGGCATCGCGCTATCCGTGGTGTTGGAGCAGAACGTGCTCGGGCACGCTGCTCAGATCGGTATGCGAGGTGTGTTTCACACAGACGGGGTAACGACTCTGTCCGCAGAGTCAATCGGGAGAATTTCCGATGGTACTAGTACGACTCTGATGGTAGGCGAACGGTCAACAACAACGACAGGCGGCACAGGCAGCTTAGCGTGGTCTACAGGGTTTTGGGCGTACGGATACAACTTCTATGACACTTCCGCAACGTTCAATCCAGCCATTCCCAATCTGGCAGGGTTGACACTGAATAACAATTACAACCAGTGTGAAGGGTCCATCACTTCTTCAAATTTCACAAACCTGTGCAAATACGGGTGGGGCAGCATGCATCCCGGTGGAGTGCTCAACTTCCTCTTCTGCGATGGTTCGGTTCGGTCGATCGACCCGATGATTTCAATGACCACCTTCGCTGCGCTCTCCACGGTCGCCTACGGGGAAACGATCACCGAATGATTTCAATGACCACCTTCGCTGCGCTCTCCACGGTCGCCTACGGGGAAACGATCACCGACAGCTATTGACGCATGAAGGCAGCCGTTGATTCCTGAATAGGGGTACGGCAATCTCCACCAGAACGTCCAGTGTACCGCGCCGCCGTGATGAGTGATCTCGGCTCTCGCTCGGGGTTGAAGGGTTGACCACGGCCGCGCAAGCATGGGTTTTGGTCGGTGTTCATCCGAAACGAACGTGGGTTTTATTCCTCTACACCAATCAAGGACTGGTGCATCAACAAGAGTCGTAATTCAGATCCATTGGCCGATCTACCCCCCTGCCCCCCTTCGAAAGGGGGAGAAAGAAGGTAGGAGGAATGGATGAGCATGCCCCGATTGTGAACCGAGTCGAGCAATGGCTTGTTTTCTCCTCCCCTTTCGAAGGGGGGTTGGGGGGGTGAATTGACCATATCAATAAAGCTGACACTCGTTGACGCTCTGTTCCCAAGTCACACCCATTCGGGCCGGACCGATTCCGGGGTTCCCGGCGACGGCAACATTTGAAATTCCGTGGGATCCCGCAAAGGTCCGAACCCCGACCGGGGAGTGGACACTGGAGACTCGACCCGGCGCTGCAGGCCATGCCGGTATCGCGCATCTTAACCAGGGGAATAAGACCCAGCGGGAGGTTCTCCGGTCGATGCTCGCGGACATTGCTGCCGTCCGCATCCTTACGCCGGAGGAGATCGCCGATTTCGCGGACTCTCCACCCCCTACACCTTCTTGAACGCGGTGGTCACCTCGAACGTCCCGTCCGGGAGGGGGATCTTGTGGTAGTCGCCAAAGAGGTTCGGGCTCTCTTTCTGGAGGATGTCCAGAACCTTGCCGGCGAGTTTGCGGATTTCCGGTTCGGCTCCGGCCGCGCCGCGTTGCTCCAGGAAGTGACGCAGCGCCCGGGCGTTGGCGGTCACAAAGATTTTCGTCTCGGTCGCGTTTGGCAGGACACTCCGGGCGGCCTGCCGGGCGGCCTTTCGGCGCGTCGTCCGGTCGGCTCCGGGGGGGATCATCGCGGCGGCGGCCGCCTGGGGATCGGTGAGCTTGGCGTTCAACTTTTCAGCGAGTTTGACATACGCAGCGTGCGCGTGGCCAACGGCATCGAGCCAGAGGGCATGCAACTCCGGGTCAGCCGCGATGATGTCCGGCTCCACGTACTCCGCCACAGATTCGTCAACATATCTCTGACTAAGCTGAGAGTATCCCATCCCGGCTCTGTGCCGCACGAGTTCGTGCGTGAGTGACCGCGACACGCCGGTGAACAGGAGGTTCCACACCCCGTGTTCGAGGACAGATCCGTGGCCCACTTCCTTGATGTGGTGCAGGTAGGTGGCGTTGCCACCCGGGCGCGGCTTTGCGAATGACATGTAACAAACTCTGCCAGCCGTTTCAGTTACTACTTCGGCGGCGACCTCGCTATCCGACTCCCAACTGACTCCGTGGTCGGTGAGGAAGCGGTCGAGTTCGGTGTCATCGACCATCTGGCGGCCAATGACGTAGACCGAGGGCTCGGAGATGATGTGGATGTCGGTGCCCGGAGCGGGTTTGGCGGCGTCCATGCGATACTCCTTCCGCTGGCAAGCTGCAGGGTTGGGGCAATACCGTTGTCAGGAGAGACAGTCCAGCCCGACCGCAGATTGTGCTACGGGTTCCCGGGGGGCATTTCCAGGGAGCGTAGCCGGCTCGGCCGCAAGGGCAATCCGACATGCATCGGTGACACTGCGACCGATACAATCTCAAAAATTCCTCCATCCGATTCCAGCCACGGTCGCCCCATGCCCAACGGGCACATCCTCGAACTCACGGCACTCCGGGCGATGCATCCACGCCGCGCGTTCTACGAAAGTTGTGGCCCTCAGGCACACATCCGGCAGAGCCTTGACCCCACCCCGCTCCCGGCTGGTACGATAAGTAGGTCGGTCCATGTAAACTGGGTGAAGAGGTCAGGCAACCGTGCAGCGGTTGATAAACTACGGGAGATCGGTTGGAATGGACTCCCGAGCGATGCCACAGACCTGGCGATCCGGATGAATCGAACCATCCCCGCTCAGGAGATTACCGGGTGGGCGGCGATCGAGGTATTCGCCCTGCTGATCCACGATCTGGAGGGGGCCGAAATTCAACTGGTTCTCCCAATTGGGAGTGGGGGCGATTACCTTGTTGTGTCTCCGGGGAGCAAGAGGTCAATCCAGGCGGAGATCAGCGGCATCCACATTGATACAACCCGATGCTGCACAGCGGCTATGTGGGTGTTGACTGGTTGTCCACTCCAGGACTGCCACAGCCTCGATGGCCTGCCCATTGCGAAGGCCCGACAAATTCCCCGTAAGACGGGCTACGGGTATCACATCGAGACACTCTCGACGCTACTCCGTGGCCGCGTAGCATACACAGAAGTCCCCGTCATCCTCAACCCCCGTACCAACAGCTCCTCCAGGGTTATGTAAGTCGGTGTGTTAGTCAATTTATATCAATAATAGTAATGTTATTTGCTATTTCAATCTACTGAACTCCAGGATCTGCTTCCGCCAGTCCATCTCGGAAGTGGTGGTGGCAAAATCTTATATATCGTATGCCGGATTANNTATCGTAGGCCGGTTGACTGGTGAATCACTAACTCACGCAGGAGGAGTTGGTTTGCGATCAACGTGTGCTGGGATCAGCATTTGGATACGGCGATTGAATGTCCAACTGAGGTACCAGCCATCGACAGAAACTTGACTCGTCAGATTCAAATTACATTTGTTTTGATGTCGTCCTTGCCCCTCGATCACACAGGCGTCGCGTAACTCTAAAGATGGTATCATAGTCTCAGGGAATATTTCTGCATTTTTCCCCAACGGCGATTCCATACGGACCGAAGGTCTGGTATATCTCATTTACCAGATCAACCCCTACTCGGGTAATTCTGCAACTGAGCAGAATATTGTGACGTTCGCGCAGCAGTTGACCATCTCAAAAACTTGCGCGAAAATTGATCTGGTGGATCTCATCACTGAAGGAATACCATGACGCGCCATGTGGTCCGCACCATCATCTCTCATCTCCTTGGCCGACGCAGCCACGACGACCTAAGACAGCCGGATCGCCAGCGTCGACCGCGACTCACCTTGGAATCGATGGAGTCACGAGATGTACCATCCGGCTCCACATTAGACTCAGCGGCGACCAACGGGACAGTTCCGACCTGGACCGCCAGCCCAGTCACGGGCTACTTCACTCCTACTGCCATCCGACAGGCGTATGGCATCAACACGATCTCATTCAATGGTATTACAGGTGACGGCACTGGCCAGACAATTGCAATTGTCGATGCATATGATGATCCAAACATTGTCGGTGATCTTCAGCAGTTCGACTCCACCTTTAACAGCTCCAGTAACGAACTGAATGCTCGACCGGCAACTAGCATCCTGACAGTCGTTGGGCAAACTGGCGGTGCTCGTCCGACAGCGGTCGATCCGACAGGGGGCTGGGAGCAAGAGGAGTCCCTGGATGTTGAATGGGCTCACGCCGTCGCACCGGGAGCGAACATCGAGCTCATCGAGGCAAACGATGACTCCACGACTAATGGCATTCCCACCAATCTCCTCGCCGCGGTGAGTTGGGCACGGATGCAATCGCAACAAATCTCGGTCGTGTCGATGAGCTGGGGGTATCCGGAGGTCTCCGCCGACACGTCATACAACAGCGATTTCACCACGCCATCCGGCCACATTGGCATGACATTCGTTGCCTCAGCGGGCGACAACGGGCAGAACGGTCTATTCCCCGCATCGTCGCCCAATGTCGTGGCTGTTGGCGGCACGACTCTGGACGTCGACGGATCCGGTAATTACTCGTCGGAGTACGTCTGGAACAACGGTTCGACGAACCAAGCTACCTGGAACGCGACTGGTGGCGGTCTGAGTTATGTCGAGCCTCGGCCCGCTTATCAGAGCGCCGTGAATGGCGCCTACACCCGGAGTATACCCGATGTGTCGTTCGACGCGGACCCGAATACCGGGGTGTATGTCTACGATAGTTACAGTGCCGAAGACCCTCCCTCTCCAACCGCGCCCTCCTCGTCCACGCCTTGGGGAAACCATATTGGCGGAACCAGTCTCAGCGCACCGGCATGGGCGGGTCTGGTCGCTATTACCGATCAGGACCGAACATCTTCTCAGCTCGGGACACTCGACGGTGCCACAGAGACACTCCCGACCCTCTACCAACTCCCCGAAAGTGACTACCATGACATCACCTCGGGGGACAACTATCCCACCTATGCAGATGGTCCGCCTGCGTACTATGCGAAACCAGGGTACGACTATGAATCCGGCTTTGGCACGCCAGTCGCTAACACCATTGTCCCGGCCCTCACACTCGTGAGCCAACTCGACGACCGTGGCTGGACTCAGACAGCCCAGGGGCAAATATCGAGTCTCTCTGCGGCCGGGAACGGGATAGCGGCTGCCGATTTTCCAGGATATGGTGTGATCCTCTACACGCCATCCACAGGGTGGGGGTTGCTCAACACGCAACCCGGAGCCCCAAGCGGCGACGCGAACGCCATTGCAGTCGACGCCAACGGGGATGTCGCGGCATCGTTCCCCTCTGGAGTGTACGAATACATCGCCAACGCCCATAAATGGCAAGCGGAGTGGGGGGCCAGCACGGCCAGCTTGATTGGGATCACGAGCAGTGGGTCGATTGTTGCCAACTTCACCCAAAGCTCCACCTCCCCCGGCGCGGTGGCGGGTCTGTATGAGTTATACAATGGGATTGGGTGGAGATACTTAGGGACCGCGACCGCGGCCACCATCGCGGTGGACGCAAACGGGGACATCGCGGCCTCGTTCACAGGCTACGGAGTGTGGGAGTACAATTATTCCACCAACGGGTGGAGTCAATTGTCGACCTCGGGATCTCCTGCCAGCCAGGTCGGGATCACCGGTAATGGAACGGTAGTTGCCAATTTCAACCAGAACTGGACGGATGAACATGGAAACAACTTCGGACCCGGGATGTATGAGGTTCCGGAAAACTCCACCACGTGGAGCTACCTCAATGCTGGGGTGACCAGTTCCTTCGCCGTCAGCGCAAACGGTGACATCGTGGCCTCAGTAACATCGTACGGGCAAAGCAACGGGGTCTACCGGTACGTGCCGAATCCCAACGGAAACGTCGGGAGTTGGACTCTGTTTGCCCCACCTGCGTTCGCGTCAGCAACCGTAACCACCGTCGCGATCGATGGAGACGGCGACATGTTTGTGCAGTTCCAGAGCGCTACGGGGGTCTGGTATCACACTTAATCACCCAGAGTCTCTTCAAGCCGTCGCCTGTGACTTGCCAGTGTGGAGATCGAGAGCGTCAGGTTGCGCTGGATTTCCCGGTGCAACCCCCGCTCCATGCATCCTTCTCCTCGGGACATCAACCCGAGGTCGATGCAGACACCCATCACGGGTAAGGGGCTAACCAACCACCTCCGTTCCCACTGGGTGGGAAAGTGGGTCTTGATGGGCACTTCGGCCAGGGCCTTTCCGCGTTTCCATAGACCGTTATTCTCCGGGACGATTTTGGACCAAAATGCCAGATTTCGCGGCTTCTGCCAACAACTTATGGAAACGCGGAAAGGCCCTGCTCTCGAAAAGCCGGATGGGGTTTGCGTCCGTGACGACCTTCTCCCACCCTCCAGGAGCGATCGTCCACAGTTACCTGCACGATGTCCGGAAGCCGACACGGAAGAGGGGCAGGAAGGCGAAACGCAAATGATCACACCGATGGTGGATATTAACCCGGCAAGAAAGAAACTCAGGCTGGAGCTGGCTCAGGAGTCGCGGCATATTCAATGAACTTATGTCTGAAGTAGCTGGCGACACGTTGAGGCAGCTTGGCCAATTTCTGCATGAACCGATGTAGCTTGCCCTTGCGCTCTTCGGGATCTTTGGGAAGACCATCAGTGTTAGCATTACCCTTGATGTCGCAGTTGAGATATTCGTCGGGATTTCT
>PLDW01000104.1 GCA_003136315.1 Gemmataceae bacterium
CCCGTTTATACGTCCAATCGTCTTTCCATAGATGCGACAGCCTCAGCGCGTTCCTGGATGAGTGCCGTTCCTGCCGAAGCAATACCCGACAGTCTGTCTGGCCCGTTTCCGCAGCCCAGACCTTCGGCCGGGCTGAAAGGACCGGCCCTCCAGGCCGTCGAGCATCACCTCCGGACTCCGGAAGATTGAGAGGTCAACCCGGTGCGGTCCTGTTGACTTGTCACCATCACTGGGTTGGCGGGGTTACCGGGAACAGGTGAGGGGAGGGGGATCACTCCTCGATTCCGGTCCGTCCGGATCAAGTCGACCGTTGGATTGGTGTTCTGCACACGGATTCTCTCTATTCCTCCATTCGGATGCAATTTGCCCCAGATCGGCGGGAATCGCTTGCCACTAGACCATTCTTTCCGCCGACACAATCACGATTTCGGGGGAATGGTTGTACGCCTGGATCAAGGACGGCGCCTGGGCATGGCTCCGGTCCGGGCACAACCCCGCAAGGACCCGCGCCGATGAGACGGATCGCAAGCGTAGCCCTGCTGGCCATCCCCTTGCTCTTAGGGACTGCTGGCGTGGCTTCGGCTGACAAGAACCCCTTCCAGTTCGGACCCGATTGCGGCCAATTTTTCCGAAAGTGCTTCTCTTCGATCCACCAGCACGGCCCGTTGTACAACTACGGCCCTTACTGCGGGTATCCCCCGTTCGAGCCGTACGGTTACTGGAACGCCTACCTCCAGTACACAGGTCCAGCGAACCCGTACACAACCGGTGCTGGCAACATGTATGGGTGGTATCACAGTCCCCACGCCGGTGGGGGGGGGCACGTGTATCCGCTGTTCCACCGGGAAGGAAAAGCCGAGGGAGGCCTACTTCACGGTCACAAGTCGAAGACAGGCTGCAGCACATGCGGCGACGCAGCAGCAAGTTATGTGAGTTCAGGTGACGCTCTCGAACGGTACACAGGCGTCGGTCGGCCGGATTCATCGGCCGCCTTCTACGCCGACTCGACCACCCTGACGACCACGCCCGGGGTGGTTCCGGTCGGGTTCCGATCCTGGTGACCGCGCTGGCTGCGCCAGAGATACTGTCCTGGCAGACTCAGGTTTCCCATCCATCTGGGCGGAACCCCTGGTCTGCCCAGCGATCATCAGGCATGAATTAAGTGACCACTCGGTGCGCTCAGGGAGGTGCGCCGAGTCCTATGGAGGAGGACGACCGAGATGCGGAGTCTCAGCAAAGCTCTTTTCACGGCGATTATCGCCCTTGCAGTGGCGGCTTCATCGCACACAGCGCAGGCGGCCGATCCGACGTACAGCACCACCCCCAAGTACACGAACTTCGGGTCGTACCTTTTCAAGAGTCATGAGCAAAAGCTCCCGACTTTTCAGGCCGCGCCGTGGTATCTGTACTGGCCATATGACGGTCATTTCCTGACCCCGGCACCGATCCAGGCTCCATTTATGGCCCCGCCGGTCAACGGTAACTTCCCGGTGAACCCGTACTTCCCGGCACCAACTGGCTACTACGGCCCGATGCCGGGTGGTCCTGCCCCGAGTGGCATTCCGAGCGTGTCTGGTGCTGGCTATGCCGTGCCTCAGGTCATGTCGCCGGTTCTTCGCCCGTAAGCGAGAGTGGTAGCTACTCCTCACACTCCGGCGGACCCGCACAGTTTCGCGGGTCCGCCGGAGTGATTTGCTTTCCCCCAATTCTGCTCGCAGAATCCCCGTGCCAGATTTGGAAGCGGTCGGTTCATCCGCTACCATGAAATGGGGTTGTGGAGATTTCCCGACCCGACCATTGGCATCATCTCTTACGTTCAGGTGCCCGCGAACGGGCGAGGGCGTTTTCTCATGAGTCAGGAACAACTCGGTGAGCTGGTTCCCGTTGGGGGCGGGGACGCGATCCCGCTGGCCCGGAACATCATGACTATCGGCCGGCGGGAGTCGTGTGACATCTGCCTGAAATTTCAGAATGTTTCGGGCACCCACGCCGAACTGGTGTACAAGAATGGCGTGTGGGAAATCCGTGACATGGGGAGTGCAAACGGGATCAAGGTGAACGGGGAACGGACCCTTCGCCGCCCGCTCCGGCCCGGTGACGAGATCAGTCTGGCGAACCACAGGTACATGATCCAGTATCAGATCGCCACTGGCACCGCGGTCGAAGACATCTTTGCTCAGGAAGAAGATGTCTTCGGCCAGTCGCTGATGGAGAAAGCGGGCCTGGAGAAACCCAAACGGCCAGGCCAGGGCGGGAAACGATAATTGGGAGACCCATTCCCACCCCGGTAACCGAACTCCGGTCCAGGTGGACCGGGGTTCGTTGCGCTTTGGGAGGAGGCTATGGCGGGACCACTGGCGGGGAAAGTTGCGCTCGTCACCGGGGCATCGAGCGGGATCGGGCGTTCCACAGCGATCCGGCTTGCCGACGCTGGTGCAGACATCGCGCTCAATTACCTGACGCTCCCCGAGGGGGCAATGGAGGCTGCCCGGCTGATTGAAACGCTTGGTCACAAGGCGCTACGGTATCGGATTGATATATCGGACCAGGACGCGATCGAGTTAATGGTAGCTGACATCGTTTCCAAGCTTGGGCGATTGGATATCTTCGTATCCGCGGCCGCCTACAGCGACCGGGAGCCGTTCACGACCGCCAATATGGTCGGGTTTCGCAAGACGATCGAAGTGTCGATGTGGGGAGCATTTTACGGACTGCGAGCGGCCTGCCAGCAGATGATCAAGCAGGGGACCGGGGGCGCGGCCGTGATCGTCAGCAGCCCTCACGCCCAGATCGCGTTTCCGAACTGTATGGCCTACAACATGGCCAAGGCTGCACTCGACCAGATGATGCGGACCGCAGCGGCCGAACTCCTTCCCCACAAAATCCGTGTGAACAGCGTCTATCCCGGTTGGACCGATACACCGGGTGAGCGGAAGTTCTTCACGGATGAAGCAATCGCGAAGGCGGCCCCTGGTCTGCCGTGGGGTCGGATGGCGAGCCCCGACGAGATCGCCCGCGCGATCCTCTTCCTCGCCGACCCAGCCTCCGACTACATCACCGGCACGATCCTCCATGTCGACGGCGGCCTCTTTCTCCCCTGGTGGTCAAAGCGGGACAGCGGGGCGCTATGAGCGTTGCCTCTGAACTCCAGATTCCCAACTACTGACTCGACATCCCACTCAAGCTCGGGTAAGCTTTCACCATACCCTTCGAGCTGGCGGGTCGATTCCATCTCATCCGAACATCCGACCCGCAGCCTCTCCCGCAGGCAAGTCACCACTTGCCAGGAGGACGGACATGAACCGCAACGCGAAACGGCAGCACCACGAGCAGGCTCGGAAGCGTCACCGTCACGAACTGGAACAGCACTCCCGCGAAGCGGCCAAGAAACCCAAGGCCGCGTTCCCCCGCTGGCTCCTCGGTTTCGTGGTTGGCATGGTGCTTTTGGCTCTTGTCTTCGTCGTCTTCGCGTCGTGAGTTCATCGCAGGATGTCAACGGCCAGTGACACGACGATGACAGTAGCAGCAGTTGGGGAACACCCCGTTCCCGGGGCCGTCGAAGCTGCCAACGGCAGCAACGGGGTTTTGTGTGCGACTCCTTATTCCAGTGATCCCGCACGCGAGCGGCGACGGTATTCCTCCACAAGCACGCGCGGAGCCCCGATATCGATGACGTGAATCTCTCCGGTCCATGCCAACGCAGCAGGGTTGAGGAACCCCTTCTTCTGAGCGACGAAAGTCGCCGTGTGGGCAGCCTTCACCACCGGCCCAAGCGGTTCGCCAGTATCGCAGTCCAGTCCCGAGGGGATGTCGACGGCGAGGACGGGATTGCCGGATTCGTTCACCGCCTTCACCAGTCTCTCGAACGGCGGACCAAGCGGCCGCGAGAGGCCCGTGCCGAAGAGGGCATCGACGACCCACCCACACGGGCGGAGGGTGCGTTCGAGGAAGACGCCCGCCTGGGGGTCATCGAAGTAGGTCGGATGGCACTGGGAATACCGGATGCCGGAGGCGAAGAGGATGTCGAAATTGGTATCGGCATCGCTGGCGTGAGTATTGGTCCGGGCGACCACGAACACCTCGACCGGCCAGCCGTGGATATCGAGGTGGCGAGCGATCACGAACCCGTCGCCGCCGTTGTTCCCAGGGCCGCACAGAATCACGACAGGCGTGCGCTCGTGGTTCAACTGAATCAGGAGTTCCGCGCACCCGCGGCCTGCGTTCTCCATGAGTACCACGCCGGGCACACCGAACCCTGTGATCGCCCGGTGATCGAGTTCGCGGACCTCCTCGCGCGAGAGCCAAAAAATCGGTTCGGGTGATGCCATCCCCAATGCTCCTCATCGGGTTCTGCCAAGGTGTGCGTCAAGCCCCGTCAGCCCCGGCACTTCTAACAACCCATGCTACCGCATCTTCGATGCCCAACTCCAGCCTGGCTCAGAAATGCTGCCAGCGGTGAAGCACACATGCTCAGGACAGGAACGTGCGAGCCATTGCAGCGTATTCGGCTTCGGCGAGGATTGCATCTTTCAGCGCTCTGTTACACTTCGCGATGGTTTCCCTATCTTGAGTGGAATGCGGCCGGGGCTTCTGCTCAATTGATCGCCGGCAATCTTTGACGAGTTTCAGCATTCTCAGTCGTTCCAACCGCTGCTCCACGAGTTCCGGACGGTTGAGGCCGAGAACCTCAATCGTCACCGTTCCTCTCTGATCCAGTGCTCTGACCATTTCATCGGTGTAAGTGAGATGCTTTTTGGGACTATCGCGGGCCGGATCGAGGAGGAGTGGTTTCTCACGGGAAACATCATCTCGATGTGACCGGGCTCGATGGTTTGGGTTTCGGAGGGGGAACAGATTTTTCTTGAACCGCTGATTACAAAGCTGACACGAGAAAAACAGGTTCGTCCAGTCGTACGCAAGCCAATAGTACCCAGGCTGCTCCAGTTCGTCGCTCTCGCGCTGCCGATAGCCACCCTTGGGGCGGAAGTGCTCGATGTCGCCGTAGGCGATGTGCGAGACCTTGGATTCGCAGAATGCGCATTTGTCCTGCTGGGCCGTTCGCAGTGCCGCCTTTACATCGTCATGGGCGTAGATCGTGTCGAAGAAAACGAACGATATTGTCCCCTGCCTGTAGTCGGCATGAGTGTCGTAGCTATCGCAGTGGCCTTGCGCGGCTACTTGACCCTTGGTGATCAACACCGACGGTGCCGCGGGTTTGACGATACGAATCATGGGGGCGAATTCTTCATCAGGAGGTCGAGAGCGTTTCGAATGGCATCGAATTCCTTCACCGACGCCGCGGAATCGCCGACTGGAACCCTGTCGATCTTCTCCTGGAGTCTTTTCAGCTCGTGCTGCTCCCGGACGGTCAGATGCCGTTTATTAATCAACTCCTCCTTCCTGGCGAAAAGTTTCTCGACCCCCGGCGGACGGGCGCTCGTCAGGCCGAACAGGTTGCTGGTGAGGATCTGGTCGACCCGCCAGCCGCGGACCTCGTCCACATCATTGATGATCTCGACGTGATCACCCACCCGCTTCAGCACGACGACATTGGCGTCCTCCACCGCCTGCACGATGAGCGGGCTATGGGCGGTGACGATAAACTGCGTGTTCGTGAACCGCTCGGTGAGGAAGGCGATCAGCTTCCTTTGCCATGCGGGGTGGAGGTGCAAGTCGATCTCGTCAACAATGACAATCGCGGGCTCTTTCAGCGGGTCAGGGCTGTTGGGATAGCGCTCGACCATCCGGCTGACGAAGTCCAGCACCCAGGCCACGAGCGTCTGATAGCCGTAACCGAGTCGACGGAGCGGCACCCACCCCGAGAATGTCTGAAACTCGACCCACTGTCGGGGATTCGGGCCGGATGTAGTCTGGAATCGCAGATCGCCAATGTCGGGCAGGATGGAAATCAGTAGGTGCTTGACCTGTTCCACCCGCGCGGCGTCAGCAGGCAGTTTTGTCGATTTGGCAGCGTAATCGAGGCGGAGGAGCCAGTCTACGGCATTTCTCAGGGGTACGGTATCATCAAACAAAGTCGCAACGGGATCATCCTTCTCACTCTGCGAGAGCAAGACACCTCTCAGCCGGCGGCCGACGCCATAAGCGTTGTAAACGGGACTTATGTTCCCAAAACGTCCTTGAGCGCAGTGGGAATCAATGTGCCACTCGGCATCAAATGGGACGGAACTGGATGCTCCTGCGCGAAGACCATCGAGTGGCCTGAAAACTAGCTTACTTACAGCTCGATTGTTGCTGTCTCCTCTCGGGAGGCCGGAGTAAACTTGATGATCACTTATTGAGACAGGTGCGGTTGGATAAAGTGGTGGAGGGAGGAGAATTGGATAAAGGAATATCCGTGGTGAATATGACTTAGGGTCTTTAGAATCGATCATTCCTGACTTCGGCAGCAATTCAAAACTCGTTAATATTTGCAATAAAGTCGTTTTCCCTGTCCCATTTTCGCCGAGAATGATCGTCCATTGCGCCGGATTACCCTTCCCGTCCGTGAAGTCGAGCGTTTGCTTCGGCCCGAAGCACCGGACGTTCTCGACCGATAGCGATAGGATGTAGCACGACGCCGGGGCTTGCCTATCGCCAGGCTTTGCCGCACCGTTGCTCTCGTGTTTTTGTGGTTTCTTCGCCATGTAACACCTTCGGCCTCGGTCTGCCACTCCTGGCAGCCTACCGGGTTTTCGGCTGACCTGCAACCTGATGGAGTGCCCAACACGATCGATTCCCCATGACTGGCAAGTCCCACTCCCCTCGTTCCCACGCTCTGCGTGGGAAGGCTGTCTTCGACGCTCTGCGTCGCGGCCTGGACGACCCGGTCAAGCAATTGAAGTTCCGACGAACGTCGCCCGTAGCGTGTCGGCCCACCCCGCAGAGCGGGGGAAGAACCATTCCCACGCAGAGCGTGGGAACGAGGAAGATGACTGCCTGGCCTCCTGACTGTTTGATCTCACGAATTCCACTCAATCACTTTCCACCATGAACATCTGGGATTTCTGTATCCGCCGACCGGTGTTCACGATCATGCTGGTCCTCGGGCCGGTGGTCCTGGGGCTGGCATCGTATGGCCGCCTCGGGGTCGAGTTGTTCCCGAATGTGGATGTCCCGGTGGTCGTGGTCAGCACCACGCTCAAGGGGGCGAGCGTGGAGGAAATGGAGTCATCGGTCACCAAACCCGTCGAGGAGGCGGTGAACACGGTGGCCGGGATCGATGAGCTTCGCAGCACTACACGGGAGGGGCTCTCCACCATCGTGATCGGGTTCAAGCTGGAGAAGAACGGCGATGTCGCTGCCCAGGACGTCCGGGATAAGGTGTCGACCATCTTGCCGAACCTTCCCGTCGGAACCGATCCCCCGAAAGTCGAGAAGTTCAACCTCGACGCTGCGCCGGTGGTGACCCTCGCGGTCTCCGGTCGGCGATCCGTTCGGGAGGTCACCGAAATCGCCCGGAAGTTGATCAAGGAGGATATCGAGGGGGTCACCGGTGTGGGTGCCGTTGTGCTGGTTGGCGGCCAGACTCGCGCGGTGAATGTGACCGTCGATCCGAACCGACTCCGGGCCAGAGACCTGTCGGCCGAGGACGTCCGGCTCGCCCTGACCCGTCAAAACTTGGAACTCCCCGGAGGGAAAATCACCAGCGGGAGCCGGGAGGAGACTCTCCGGGCGATGGGTCGGGTGGGTCGGGTCGCGGATTTCGGTGAGGTCATCGTTGCCGCTCGCGAACCGAAGAGTGGGCACGAACGAGCGGTTATCCGGGTGAAGGATGTGGCCGAAGTTCGCGATGGATGGGAGGAGGAGCGTGGGCTCAGCCGATTGGACGGAGACCCGGCGATCAGCCTGATCGTTCAGAAACAGTCCGGGGGAAATACGGTTGGTGTGGCGGACGCCGTCAAGGCCCGGCTGGCGAAGTTACGCCCGACCCTGCCGGCCGACATTCGCGTTGAGGTGATCCGGGATCAGTCGAAGTTTATCCGGGGATCGATCGAGGAGGTCAAATTCCACCTTGTCCTGGCTGCGGTCCTGGTCGGCGGGGTGATCTTCCTGTTTATCCGGGACTGGCGGACCACTCTCATCGCAGCGCTCGCCGTCCCGACCAGCATCGTCGGCACCTTCGCGTTCATGGATGTGATGGGATTCAGCCTGAATAACATGACGCTGCTCGGCCTGATTATGGCAGTTGGAATTGTGATCGATGATGCGGTGGTCGTGCTGGAGAACGTCTTTCGGCACATGGAGGAAGAAGGTCGAACAGGTCCCGAGGCGGCCAGCCAGGCGACCCGGGAAATTGCCCCGGCGGTCCTCGCCACCACGCTGTCGCTGGCGGTCATCTTTGCTCCGATTGCGTTCATGTCCGGGCAGGTTGGCCGATTCTTCAATAGCTTCGGTTTCGTGGTCGGGTTTTCCATCATGCTCAGCATGGGAGTCAGCTTCACTCTCACCCCGATGCTCTGCGCCAGGTTTCTCAAGCCGATCCGTTCACGTTCGCATTCTCCCTCGGGCGGAGCCGAGGGTCGGGGGGGCGGATTCTGGGGATGGGTCACTCGTCGATACGTTGCCATTCTGGGGTGGTCGCTCCGCCATCGATGGGTCATCGTGCTGGCCACGGTACTCACCTTCCTGAGCACACCGGCCCTGTTCGTGGCGGTCGGCACCGACTTCGTCCCCAAGGACGACCAGAGCGAATTCGAGGTCGCCCTCACTCTCCCTCCCGGGTACAACCTCGACGCAGCGAGTACAGCCTGTCGGGAACTCGAAGCCCGACTCGGCCGACTGCCCGGGGTGACGAACGTCTTCACCACAATTGGCCCGACAGATGGGAAATCCCCCAAAGGACAGGGGGACGTGACCACCGCCACCCTCTATTGCCGGATGACCGACTTGCGGGAGCGGGATTTCTCCCAACGCGATGTGATGGCGCAGGCGCGGGAGGTGTTGGCCGACTACCCGGATCTCCGAGCCGGTGTCCAGGAAGTCAAGCTGTTCAGCTCCAGCGCATTCAAGAACGCCCAGGTCGATGTCAGCCTCCGAGGGCCGGATTCGGATCGGCTCAACGACTACGGAGAGAAGATCCTGAAGTGGATAAAGGCGAACGGGCACTACACCGATGTGGACACGAACGCCGCCAGCCGGACCCCGGAACTTCAGGTCTCGATCCATCGGGACCGGGCGGCCGATCTGGGGGTCAGCCCGTACGGGATCGCGACCACTCTCGGCTTGCTTGTTGGTGGGGAGCCGGTGACCAAGTACAAGGAGGGGGCCGAGCAATATGATGTGTGGCTTCGGGCCGACCTGCCCAGCCGGGACCGACAGGAGGCGATCTTCGGTTTGACCATTCCGACCGCTAGTGGCAGACTGGTTGAGCTTCGCAGTATTGCCGATCCGGCAGCGGCTCAGGGGCCGGCAGCAATCGAGCGTTACGGCCGACAGCGGCAGGTGACGGTGCAAGCGAACCTGACGCCCGGTTTCGCCCTCGGAAACGCCCTCCCCGAACTGGATGCATATATCCAGACCCTCGACCTCCCGGCCGAGTACCATTACGAATTTCTCGGCGAAGCGAAGCTCATGCAGGACTCGAACGCGAACTTCGCACTTGCGTTCGTCCTGGCCTTTATCTTCATGTACATGATTCTGGCTGCCCAGTTCGAGAGCCTGGTCCACCCGATCACGATCCTCCTGGCCGTCCCCCTCACGCTGCCATTCGCGCTCGTTTCACTTCTGATCCTCCGGACCCCACTCGATGTATACGCCATGATCGGGCTGTTCATGCTCTTTGGAATCGTGAAGAAGAACGGCATCCTCCAGGTGGATTACACAAACGTGTTGCGGGCGCGGGGGCTGACCCGGGACAAGGCGATCCTACAAGCCAACGAGGCGCGACTGCGGCCCATCCTGATGACCACGATGATGCTCGTCGCAGCCATGATCCCGATCGCCACCGGGCGGGGGCCGGGGGCGAGCGCCCGGGCGAGTATGGCGAAGGTGATCCTCGGCGGGCAACTGCTGTCGCTGCTGTTGTCGCTTTTGGTAACGCCGGTGGCGTACTCGCTCTGGGATGACCTCACAACTCGATTCGTCCGGGTCGCCAGATGGTTGCGTCGGCGAACCCGCTCGGACCGCCACTCGGTCGTCGCGGACGAGACCCACCCGATACCGGCCGATGCAGACCCGGTTGGAGAGAGCAGCCAACCGACTCCCACTGCCTCCTGACCCGACCGTATCACGAGCCCAGAGCCCACGGGCAAAATCGTGGGTTGTGATGGATGTGCAAGTTTTCCAGAAACTGTATTCAGCCTGAAAGGCTGAGATTCCTCAGCCCAGGGCAACGCCCTGGGGAGACTTCCAGCCTGAAGGGCTGGGATCACTGCACTGTCGGTTGTTATCCCAGCCCTTCAGGCTGGAATCAAAAAGCCTTGGAAACCCAGGGCGTTGCCCTGGGCTGAGAAATCTCACCCCTTCAGGGTGAAGAGGGTCAGACCAACGCCTCGATGCCGATGGCTTTCAGCCTGAAAGGCGGAGATTCCTCAGCCCAGGGCAACGCCCTGGGGAGACGACCACCCACCCTCTTCCAGCCTGAAGGGCTGGGATCACTGCACTGTCGGTTGTTATCCCAGCCCTTCAGGCTGGAATCAAAAGCCCTTGAAACCCAGGGTGTTGCCCTGGGCTGAGAAATCTCACCCCTTCAGGGTGAAGAATGACAACCATCGTTACTGAGAACATCGACGAACAACCCCCCTCTGCCCACCTCTCGGAAGACTTGCCACAGCTGCTCCCATTTTGTCCCCTCCAGCCTATTGACAGCTACCTTGCATGACCATATAGTGTTGGCATGGACGCGGACTTTCTGGCCAACTGGACGACGCAGATGCGGAAGGGGTTGCTGGAACTGTGCGTTCTGGCCACCCTGAAGGCACAGCGGATGTACGGCTACGACATTGTCAAGCGACTCTCGGCGGTCGAGGGGCTGGTGATGGGGGAAGGGACGATCTACCCGATCCTGAGCCGGTTCAAGAAGGAAGGGCTGGTCGAGACAACGCTCGCCGAGTCGCCCGAAGGGCCGGCCCGGAAATATTATCAGCTCACCGACCGTGGTCGCCAGATCCTCGTCAAGATGCTGCCCGCCTGGGCCGCCGTGCGGGACGGCATTGAGGCGGTGGCCGGGACCGATTCTGCGTGGTGGAAAGCCGAATAACGAATGTTGTGCGTCCGATGACGAATGACCATTGACCATTGACGACAACTCGGGTGCAACTATGACCCAGACCCCTGCCGATATCGGACTGACCCCAGACGCTGAGGCTCGCCTCGAAGGCTACCTCCACCAGGTCCGGGCGGCTCTGGTCGGCGTACCGGACGTGAGCCCGGACGAGATCGAAGCCGACATCCGCGAGCATGTCGAAAACGAACTGCGGACGGCGGTTCGGCCGGTCGCGTTGTTTGTGCTCGAATCGGTCCTCAATCGGCTCGGCCCGCCCACCCAGTGGCTTCCCGCGGGTCGGACGTCCTCGCCGCTGGCTGAGGTTCCGTCTCTGGGACGGTATCTCCGGGCACGGCTGCGGGGGATCGGGAACGCGCTCTGGCGGGGTCCGGAGGACTGGCGACTCCCCTACCTGTCGTTCGGGGTGTTTGCCTTCGGTGTTCTGGCATTCCCCCTCTTCCCGCTCTTCCTGATCGTGAGCTATCTGCTGGCACGAGCTGGAGTTGCTGTGGCGAAGGAAAAGGGGATCGAACTCGGTGTCGCGCGAAAGTGGCTGCTCTACCCGCCAACGCTTATTGTGAGTCTGGTGCTGTTTCTGACGCTGGTGGTCGCAGTGCCGATTGGTATGACGAGAGTTGGGTTTCTGGTGGTGGATGACGCCGACACACAGGAACGATGGGAACTGGCGGGCCGGCCGCGGATGCAGTCATCGTCTCATTTCGGTCGGGCTCGGGAATTGAGAGCGAAATTCCCGCGTGTGGAGACAACTCTCGACAAGTTGCTGGCTGACTTCCCGGGGAGCGAGAGCACGCGAGAGGTGACCGCGGGTGTGTTCGTCGGGGTCGGGGTCGTCGCGTTTTGGTGGGCGATCCTGGGATTCATTGCTGGGATGATGCCACGGGCTATCCGGGCCACCTTCTACCCTCTTTGCCAGAGGTTCGAGGGGAGGTTTGCCCACCGCGCGGGGCTTGTGTGCTTGCTCGTGATCGCCATTTGGTGTGGCCTGGCGTACCGGATCATCACCGACGCCGGGTTGCTGTGATGAGTCACCCGGCAGGAACTCCACACACAACTCCACACCAAGTGTGGGCTCACTTCTTCGGCTCCCGTTTGAAGACCAATAGTCGCGTTGTCTTCTCGGCCTTCAACTCCTTGGGTCGGCCATCTTCGGTGTTCTCGAACTTCCGGAGGCACACGGTCAGGGTATCACCCTTCAATTCGTAAATACCCAGGAGCGTCTTTCCCTTCACTGCGGCTGGGGTGATGGAGGTCAGGTCGATCTCACTGGGCGTCTGCCCAGGGGAGAGTTTGATCGTCATCCGCTCTTGCGTTATCCCTTCCCCCCCGGTGACCTCCAGTTGGTCATCCTTGATGATGTTGAGCCCCGAGTTGGCGAGAAACTCTGCTTTGACCTCCTCACCCAACTCCACTACCCGGACTATCTTCCACGAACCCTGGAGCGCCTTCATCACTTCCGCCTGAGTCTGGACTCGTTCGAGGGTGATCAGGACAGTGTCGTTACCCGCTCGGAATTCCGTCGGCCGGGTGTTCCTCTTCGTTTGGCTCTTCGGGTCGGTGAAGCAGACGATGAGTTGGTGCCCCCTGATCTCGTAGATCCCCAGCAACACGTTCCCCTTCTCCCCTTCGGGAACACCGTCTGTGAGGGTGAGATCGATGGTTGGCTGGGATGCAGTCGGCGCGAGCTTGATCGTGGCTTTTTCGCCACGTTGACCTTCGCCATCCATAATCAATTCAGTGTCGGTCAAAGTCCATTTTATCTTCTTAAACTCGTCCGCCGGAGAACCTTTGCTCGGCACCCTTATTGTCACCACTTTCCACTCCCCTGCGAGCGTCTTCAGTTCATCCGCTTCCGTGATGCGTTCAAGGGTCACGAGGCTGACCGTCTTGCCGGCCTCGAATGCGGTTGGCCGCCCCTTTGCGTCGTGTTCGACCTGGCGGATGCAGACCCTCAAGGTGCCATCTTTGATTTCATAGATCCCTCGCAGCATCTCGGTCGAGGCTGCCGTCGCTGTCGCCGATGAACCGCTCGTGCCACCTGCGCTTGATGATCCGGATGCGGAAGAGGAAGTGGTGCTCGCTGTCGAAGACGAACCGGTCCCTCCGCTGCTGCTGCTTGTTCCGGAAGTGGAGGTGGAACTGCTAATCAACCGGGTGATGTCGATCGCTTTCGGGGACTGGCCCGGTGTTAGTTTCACCGTCAGCCTGCCGACGCCGCGCCCGTCCGCTCCGTCGCCAGTCGTCAGGAGATCGTCTCCGGTGAACACCCACCGTATCCTCTCACGTTCCCGCGCAGGGACTTCAGCACTATCCCTGACCAGTTTCGTCACCTTCCAGGCACCCTGGAGGGCTTTCCGATCGATAGCCTCGGGATCTTTCGCATTCTTGCCCGGGTCGGCAACAGGCTGGGCTGCGTTCCCGGACGGTGGCGCGGGTGGTTCGGTCACGGTCCAGGGCGCGGCGACGAGCGCAGCGGTGAGCCCGAGGGCGAGTGTGGCCACAACGACGAAGGGTTGTAGGTTTGGAAATCGCATGGCAGAGAGAACTCCCTGACTGAGTAAGTGGATGGCTGGCGGAACCTGACCCACCGGGCCGAGTGCGTTCGTGACAGTCGATCGCACCAGTAATTCGGGTGCAGCCGACAGAGGCGAGGTCGCGAGAACCCCAGCGACACCGGCCGTCGGGAGGGTCACCCCGCGGCGAGTGAGTCGAGTCCGGAGCCGGTCCTTCGCGCGGGCAATTCGACTGGCAACAGTCCCGACCGACCACCCGAGCCGCTCGGCGGCCTCGGCGTGGGTGTGCCCCTCGTAGAAACAGAGCACCACCGGATCGCGAAACTTGGCTGCGAGGCGGTCGATCTCCTCGGCGACGATCGGGACGACCTCCCGTAACCCCGCAGTCGAGTCGACCGATGGAGAGGTGGTCGCAAGGCCGTCCGGGAGCGGAGCCGCGGATCGGTTCGCGGACCGGACCCGTCCCGCAGCGTTTCGGGCGACCCGGAACAGCCACCCGGCGGCGGATCGGTCCTGGATCGTACCAGCGCGTCGAGCGAGGGCCAGAAAGGTGGCTTGAAACGCATCCTCGGCCGCGTGGAGGTCGCGGGGCAGGGCAGCCCGGCATACCCCCCAAACCAACTCGGCGTGTCGGCGGACCAGAAGTTCAAACGCGGTTCCGTCGCTTGCCTCGGTGAATCGCCGAAGCAACTCGACATCCGGAACCGTGTCGGTGTCCGAAACGGCGACGGACAAAGCGCGAAGGATCGGGCTGTCGGTCATCGGGGAACCTACTGGATGGCTACGACCGCAGATACAGAGGCGAGAAGGGAGGATTCACATCCACGAAATCGAGGAAACAAAAGCGGCGGAAAAGCGCCGCACTCCAAAAAAAGATGCTCGTAAATACTTTGGAGTGCTGGGTAAACTTGCTTCTGTTGGTAGCCGAAAGCGACAAGCCCGCGAGAAGATCCCCGCGAGCTTCGGGCGATTCCGCAAGGGTGGAACCGCTCGGGCTCGCTCCAAAGATGAGGTTTTGAGTCCCGAAGGGACGTCAGACAGTAGCCCAGGGCATCAGCCCTGGACAGGGGTGGCGTTACACCGCATAGCTAGGCTCCCAGGGCTGACGCCCTGGGCTACTATCTGCCGCCTCTTCGAGGCTTCGAGCCCAACCGGTTACACCCATTCCGCGACTCACTCACTTCCGGCTCTTCGGGTGACGGAACGGGAGCCAGCCACCGTCCTGCTTGCTGCTCTCGACGCATTGGGTGATGAAGAGCATCCCCTCCACCCCGTCGTACACATTCGGGTAAACCGTGTCGGTCGTCTCGAATTTCTGGCCACTCGCCCGCTTGATGATCGCGTCGTAGGTGGTGTTGTAGATGTTGGCGAATGCCTCGAAGAACGCCTCGGGGTGGCCGCTCGGGAGCCGCGACGACGCCCCTGCCGCTGCTCCCAGATACGGTCCGCCATTGCGAGTGTAGATCTTGTGCGGCTCGCCGTTCTTGCGGACGATCAGCTTGTTCGGCTCCTCCTGATGCCACTCGATTGCAGCCTTTGTCCCGTCCACTTCGATGAACAGATCGTTCTCCCGGCCATGACTGATCTGGCTGGCGGTCACCGTCCCGAGCGCTCCGTTCTCGTACCGGACGATCGCCGTTCCGTAGTCATCCAATGCCCGGCCCTCGGCGAACGCCTTCAGGTGGGCCGAAATCTGCTTCGGCTGGAGCCCGGTGATATATCGGCCGAGGTTGTAGGCATGCGTGCCGATGTCCCCAAAGCACCCGGCCGCTCCGCTCTTGCTGGGGTCGGTCCGCCAGGCCGCCTGCTTCTGGTTGTCGGCTTCGAGTCGGGTCCGGAGCCAGCCCTGTATGTAACACGACCGGATCGCGTTGATCTCACCGAGCTCACCGCTTTGGATCATCTCCCGGGCCTGCCGGACGAGTGGGTAGCCGGTGTAGTTATGGGTCACCGCGAACACCACCCCGGACGCCTCCACGACCTTCAGTAACTCTTCCGCCTGGGCCAGGTCGAATGTCAGAGGCTTATCGCAGATCACGTTGAAGCCGGCCTCGACGAATGCCTTGGCGATCTCGAAATGGGTGTGATTCGGCGTGGCAACCGAGACGAAATCGACCTTGTCGTCTCGCTTCGCCTCGGCCAACACCATTTCCGTGTAGGAGGTGTAAGCACGGTCGGCGGGGATGTCGTAATCGGGGGCTGAGGCCTTGGCGCGGAGCGGGTCTGCGGACAAAGCGCCTGCGACGAGAGCAGCCCGGTTGTCGAGAACCGCGGCAGTGGCGTGGACGCGGCCAATGAAGGCCCCCTGTCCGCCACCAATCAGACCCATTCGGAGCTTGCGATTGAGAGGCGCGTTCGTGGGCACGGGGAGGGTTCCTGGGTGTTCGTGGGAAGGGGCCGCATGGCCCCGTGACGTACCGAGATTGTAAGAACCAGCGGACAAAACCTAACCCCCCAACCCCCTTCCCCACGAAGGAAGGGAGAGCCGGAGGGAGGTTTGACTCCCCTCTGCCTCCCAATCGAGCGCTTTTGTCCGCTGGTCCTAAGAACGTCCCGGGGTGTGGCAGGCTGGGCTGATCCCACTCCCGGTCGTGGACGGCAATCCCGGTGACGGATAGCAGACCGGTGGAATCGGCCTGTTGTCGCACCTTGTCGGCGTCGCAAGTTCCGATTACACCATGTATTGCGGGAAGCGACTTCACTGACCGCCATGCTTGGTTTGGGGGGTCGCCTTCCACTCCTCCTCTTCGGTGCCCCATGCCTTTCGTCCCCGACCGCCGCGAGTTCCTGAACTGGTCCGCCTGCGGGCTTGGGGCGACAGCGGCCCTGCACTTGCTCTTACGGGACGGCACGATTGCCGCGGCCGGGACGCACCACGCGCCGAAGGCCAAACGGGCGGTGCAGATCTCACTGGTCGGCGGGCTCAGCCATGTCGACTCATTCGACTTCAAACCGCTCCTCACAAGACACCACGGCCAGCGGCTCCAGACCGAGACCAAGCCCGATGTGTTTTTCGGGCAGGTCGGGTTGCTCCGCAAGAACGACTGGGAATTTAAGCCGCGAGGAACAAGTGGGCTGATGGTGTCCGAGCTATTCCCGCACATCGCCAAAGTTGCCGACGAGTTGACCGTGATCCGGTCGATGACGGCCGACAGCGCCAACCACACTCCGGCCCTGTTCGTGCTCAACAGCGGATTCCAGTTCAACGGCTATCCTTCCCTCGGCGGCTGGCTCTCCTACGGGCTTGGCACCATTGCGGATGACCTCCCGGCCTTTGTCGTCCTTCCCGATGGTCGCGGCGAGCCAAACGGGGCCGCATCCAACTGGACAAGCGGGTTCCTTCCAGCCCAGCACCAGGGGGTTGTGTTCCGTGGGGGAGAGTCGCCGGTTCGCGACCTGTTCCCGGCGAAGCCTGTGCCAACTGGAGAGGAGCGAGACTCCCGGGCGTTCCTCGAAACGCTCAACGGAATGCACCTGCAGCGATCCGGCGGTGAGGGCGACCTGGCAGCCCGGATCACCAGTTACGAGCTGGCAGCGAGGATGCAACTCGCCGTGCCTGCGGTCGCCGACCTTTCCCGGGAATCTGACAAAACGAAAGCCCTGTACGGCATCGACCGACCCGAAACGGCCGACTGTGGGCAGCGGTGTCTACTAGCTCGGCGACTGTTGGAAAAAGGTGTGCGTTTTGTCCAGGTCTACAGCGGTGGACCGATCGGCGGGAACCCCCGGACGAGCTGGGACGCGCACGAAAACGTGAAGGAGAATCACGGGATCGAGGCTGCCAGGATCGACCAGCCGGTCGCTGCGCTGGTGGCGGACTTGAAACAACGAGGAATGCTCGACGACACACTGGTGTTGTTCACCACCGAGTTCGGGCGGACTCCCTTTACTCAGTCTGGTGCAAACACCGTGGGCACCGGTCGAGACCACAACAAATACGCCTTCTCGTGCTGGCTCGCTGGAGCTGGCTTGAAGCCCGGGACGGTCTTCGGGTCAACGGACGAGATCGGGTGGAAGGTGGCCGATCACCCGGTGGCCTGGCACGATTTCCACGCCACGGTGCTCCACCTCATGGGAATCGACCACGAGAAACTGACGTACTACCACAACGGCATCCGCCGACGGCTGACCAATGTTCACGGCGAAGTGGTGCGGGGGATACTGGCGTGATCAGGATTTTGTCGGAGTTCAAGAAGAGGGTTGAACCACAGAGGGCACAGAGGGAAACTAACACCAACGACCCCGGAGGGGTCGCAGCAATTAGCCGGTGGTTGAGCGCAGCGATACCACCGGTGGCGATGACAGTGACGATCACGTGAACACAATAGCCCGAAACGACCCTGGACAGGTCGGAATGACGGGGTTCGAGACCGGTGGTGTTGCTGCACTCAACCCCAGCCTATTTCTTGTAGACCTGTTTCGGGTCGAACACCCGTTCCCCAATGACGACGAGATCGGCTCCGTCGAGCCGACGGAAAAAGCAACTCTTGTAGCCTTCGTGACAGGCTGCTCCGCCGATCTGTGTCACCTTCAGCAGCACGGTGTCGGCGTCGCAGTCGACGTAAATCCCCTTCACTTCCTGCACATGACCGCTCTCCTCCCCTTTCCGCCACAGCCGATTGCGGCTCCGACTGAAGTACACGGCCCGGCCAGTGCGGACAGTCTCCTCGAATGCCTCCCGGTTCATCCAGGCGAGCATCAGCACCTCACCGGTGTCGGCATCCTGGGCCACAGCCGGCACCAAACCGCCACTCTTGTCGAAGTCGATCATGCCCATCGTTCCCATGCCGCAGACGCTCCCGATCGTTTCAGAGTGCATCCGATTTCCAGGCGTCCTCTTCCCACTGTCGCGGTGCTGGCTCCCGGTCATCCTCACGGCTTTGGAAGGCGGCCGTGACGTTTGGGGTCAGCAACACGACTAATGCCCAGACGCCGATTCCGATATAAACAAGCCCGCAAGGTAAGCAGATGACCGCGACAATCGCCATGATCGCCCCGGTGATACCCCATCCTCGGCTGGAGAATGTTTGCATTCGCCGCCCGCTGTACCCCACCACGGCGAAGTACGGCACGCCGAACAGTCCCAAAAAAATCGCCCCGACGAACAGATCGGCTGCATCTGGCCCGTTGTTCTTGGCCTGGGGGTTGTTCCTGGCGGCGATGCCACCCAATCCGCACAATATCGCGCCGATCAGGCAAAGGACGGCTGTCCCCCAGCCGACAATTCCGAGCCATAGCCCCGGCCTGGCTACGGCTTCTCGGGCGCTACGGAAATCGACATCCTCCTGACTCAGATCACCGTTGCCTCGTCGTCGGCGACGAGGGCGCGGAAGGGGTGAGCCATCGTCTGCCCGTGCGGCGGGATCGGGTGCCACATCGTCCGGGCAGAATTCGTGCCGACACTGGGGGCAGCGGACCTTCCACGATCGATACTGGTCCTCGACATCCAGCGGTTCCCGGCAGCCGGGGCAGTTGACGGAAAGGGGCATGGTCGCAGCTCATTCGGGTCGAAAGGGCAGGCCCGGGGTGTGGCACCAATTCGCCGTCCGGTGACACCGATGACGATGCCCAACCTGCGACCGCCGTGTGAAAAAGCTATTCGTACCGCTCACTGTCCCTGTCCCGGTATTGCTCCCGGTGCTGAGACCGATCCCGAGCAACCGCAGCGAATCCGGCCGAGACGTCCCGGTTCAAGAGCACGACCAGTGCCCAGACCCCGACCGGGAGGGCGAAGCAACAACACCCATGATCAATCGAAATGATGTTCAGGACAGCAGCCGTCATCGCCCACCCGCGGCTGGTCAGATTCTTCATCTTCAGCGATCCGATGATCGAGATGACACCTACAATCGTGTCAATACTGATCATGAATGGGGAGATGTCGAGGCTGATCTTCTCCAGCGTCTTCAACAGATCCTTCATATCCTTCTTTTGCGCGGCCGTCATGTCCGGGTTGTCGTCGATCTTCTTCTGCTCAGCTTCCATCTGTGCCGGGAGGGTGAAGTAGTTTTTCACCGCGAGTGGCACCAAAACGAGAGAGAGGATGGCAAAGACGAGCATCACGATTGCCGGAGTCTGAACGCGGGAGCGGACCGCGGCAATACCCGCAGGATGGTCCTGCTGCGCGGGGTCGTTGCGGTTGTCGGGGTCGTCGCGGTCGCCAGAAGACATGGGAATCTCGAGGTTTGAGATCAGTAAGTGATGAGACTGAAAACGTCATGGCCGGCCAGGTGAGCCCGACCGTTCAGGAACGACAACTCGATCAGAACCGCGCACCCCACGACAATCCCGCCAGCCGACTCGATGAGTTTGCAAGCGGCGGCCATTGTACCCCCGGTTGCCAGCACGTCATCGACCAACAGAACTTGCGCTCCCAGCCCGACCCCATCGATGTGCATGTGGAGTTCGGCCGAGCCGTACTCGAGATCGTACTTGAAACTGTGGGTCTGGTACGGGAGTTTGCCCGGCTTTCGCAGCGGAACAAGCGGTTTGTGGAGTTCGATGGCCATCGGGGCAGCGAACAGGAACCCCCGGGCTTCAGCCGCGGCGATGGCATCAATCTGCCGGGTCGCGAAGGAGCCGGACAGCCGCGCAATCGCAAACCCGAACGCCTCGGGGCTCGCAAGGAGCGGGGTCACGTCCTTGAACAGGATGCCGGGTTTCGGGAAATCCGGGATGTCCCGGATAAACGCGGACAGGTTCATGGTACGGGGGCTCGTTCGTCGGAAGAGGCGGGAGTTGTCTTATCGTCCCGCTGCAAAATGGGAAGGCGGTTCCCGCCCACCTGGACTCTCCAGCCCGGCACCCGGTGCAACCATGTCAACCGTGGGGAGTTCACCCAGGGTCACCCCGACCTCGACCATGACTCGCCGGAAGGCTTCCAGGTTTTCCTCGTCCACGACCACCGAGGTTGGTCCCAACCGCTCAGCGATGAGCGATCGGCTGGCTGGCCACTGGAGAGATCCATCAGTGATTTCGGGGGTTGGGAACTGGATGACGAGCTTCCGGGCGATCGTCGGCGGAGGAAGTTGTCGGCCCAGCAGGAATAGCCGGCCGGCCGGGGAGAGCGGGCTGCCAGTGCGGTCGATGAACCAGGCATCGATCTCGGTGAGCGAGAGTCCAATCTCGGACGCCCGACGAAGTGATTGAGGGCTCAACTGGAATCGCCGGATGGTGGGGGTCTCGCTTCCGAGCGGGTCGGCATACCGGCCGATCTCGGCTTCCAGGAGCAGGTCAGCCTGCGCGGCATCCACGGTCAGCGTCACCCCATCGTCACCGACCGTCACGCATTTCTGTGGCTTCGACTCGTAGTCCCGGTTGCCGATCAGCCGGAGTTGGGTCAACCCCGGCTCCTTGCCGTCGGCTGTCATCCCGATTCGGTCGGTCACCCGGACCGACACAATCCCCCGGCCAACCGCTGCGTCCAGGTCGGCCGACGTGGGGAACTCCACCAGAACCGCCGACGAGTAGACAGTGATCCGTTCCCGCTTATTCGTCCACCGCTGGAGCAAGTCGGCCACACTCGGCGGGATCGGGCGGGTGCTGTGGCGAGAGAGGGTCTGGAGGATGATCGGTAAGGTCAGCCCGGACTCCAACCCGTGGTAGGTCTGCTCGGGATTGAGTTCGAGAGTACACGCTGGGCCAATCCCCTTCCACCGGGCGAACCGGGAAAGCATCCCGATGAGCCCTGGCGACAGTCCCTGACGGTAAACCAGCACTTCGGCGTTTGGCTGAACCAGCAGAGTTTGCGGGAATCCGGGCGGGGGGACTGGTTCCGGCCCACTGGCGAGCAGATGGCGTCCGAGGTCGGAGAGACGGACCACCCACTCGTCGTCCGCGTGAGCCGCTTCGACCAGCCGTAGCGGGTATGCGACCCCGAGGAGGAACGCCACGGCCCACTGCGTACCACGATCCTTGATGGCATCATTCGAGAGCGAACCGGCCCACGAGGGGTGATGGTCCCAGAGCCACCCGGCGACCGCTGCTGGCGTCACCCAATCACGGGCGAGTAGCAGGGCGAGAAATCCCGCCGACGGGAAGGCTGGCAACCCCTCTTCGACCGGTGCGTAACCGGCGACCGGATCCCACGCTTCGACCTGTGGCAGCGCTGCGATCAACCGCACCAGAACCGGAATCAATCCCTCGTCCCAGGCGGACGGAAATGAGCCCGCTCGGAGTTCGCCGTCCGTTTCGTGAAGCAAACCCGCGGCGGTCGCCCAGAACAGACACAGAGCGCCGGGGTCGGGAACCGGAGCGAGTTGGTCGGCCGCCGGAGCGTTCAGCACATCATCGGCCAGGAGCCGGGTCTGATCTCGCTTGAAGAGCGTGTTTCCCTGGGTCAGACGAACCGCCCCGGCATGGACCTGTTGCCACACTGCTGCCAATCGCAGCGGCCATTCCAGCCCGTCGGCCGTGCGAATCTGGAGAGGCGCGAGACTCCCTTCCCCAAGCTCGGGCAGTCCCAGATCTTCCCCCCGGGCACGGATCGCCACGGCCGGGTGTGCAAACGCGACTGCCGCGAGCGTCCCGGACGTGCCAAGCCAGTCGGCGAAGTCGGTGAGGGGCGGAGCGAGCGAGTTCAGATCCGGGAAGAGGAGCCCTGCCTCCAGAACAGCCTGGATCGGAGTGAATCCTTCCGCGTGGCCCAGGGACGCCAGCAGAGTGATGAGGTGACCGACTTTCCATCGCGGCTGGCGGCTCAGCCCGATCAGGGCGAGCAGCTTTCGGGATGCTGCGGGGAGATCCTTGATCCGCCGGTCCACGACAGGCGGGTTGGCGAGGGCAGCGATTGCCTTGTCGAGAAGTTCCTCGATCGGCTGGTTCGTCCGCGGCTTGATCAGCCGGGCGGCGACCGCTCGCAGGAGCGGCTCGTCGTACCGGGCGAGTGCGTCGCGGACGCGGGCGGACCAGTCATCGGGGTCGGGGGTCGGCAGCATTCAGGTGTTGTAGCGTCTTGGGGCTGGGCCGGCGTGGGCTCCTGCCCCTCGGGTGTCCCTGCGGATTGTAGCCTGTGGCCTTCACGGAAGTCACGGGTGTGGCAAGTTTTCCGGGAGCGTGATTGGTATTCAGCCTGAAGGGGTGAGATTTCTCAGCCCAGGACAACGCCCTGGGCAGCCTTTCAGGGTGAAGAATGTCAATCCTCGCCACTGAGAACCTCGACGAAGAATCTCACTGGCCACCTGCCGAAACATTTGCCACACCCAAAGTCACCAGACATCCGTCTTCAAACGCCAAAATCCTGGCGGGCACCACTGCCCCATCCAGACTGCCAACCTGGTGGGTTCCAAAGCTGGCCTTGCATCCTCCTGACTCGGTCTGCAACAATCCCCCACCGCGCTGGACGGCGACTTCGGGGATGGACCCTCCGGCCGACAGCTTTGCCCGCGTTCTCCGGGGACACGGATGTCGATCAGTACCGCACCAACCGCCGCACAGGCTCGCGGCAACCCGCCCACCACAGCCCCGGTCGTACTCGCCAACCCGGTCACCGTCCTCAGCGGCAGCGCGCCTTCTCCTCCAGTTCGGTGGTTCCAAACTTTCCCGTGGCAACTCGCTGCGCTTGCCGGGTTGTTGGGGTGGGCCTATCTCCCCATGCTCCAGGTGTTCTTCGACAAATGGGTGAACGACCCGCAGTACTCCCACGGGTTCCTTGTCCCATTCTTCTCCGGCTATTTGCTCCACAAGGCGTGGCAGGATGGCCCCTTGACTCCCCTCCCTCTCCCGTGGATCGGGGGAGCGCTTCTGGTCGTGGCCATCGGCATGAGGGCCGTCGCTGGTGGCATCCTGTTTTACCAACTCGATGCCGCGTCCTTCCTGCTGGCCCTGGTCGCCATCGTCCTCACCGCCGGTGGGTTACCCCTCTTGAAGAGGGCTGGCCCGGCGATCCTGTTCTTGACATTCATGGTTCCTCTCCCTTACGAACTGGAGCGGAACGTTGGCCAGCCACTCAAAACCGCGGCCACGCTCAGCAGCACGTTTCTCCTCCAGACCCTCGGCCAACCGGCGATTCAGGACGGGAACCTGATCTTGATCGATGAGGTGCGGCTGGGTGTGGTGGATGCCTGTAGCGGGCTGAAAATGATGGTCACGTTCGCCGCGTTTTCGGTCGGGGCGGTGTTGCTCATGCGGCGGAGTCGGTTCGAGAAACTGATGGTCCTGCTGGGGATCATCCCGATCGCAATTGCCTCAAACGTCCTGCGAATCACGGCCACCGGGCTCACCTTCGTGGCCGTAACGGATAAGGGAGTGCGTGATGGCTTCCACGACGTGTATGGATGGCTGATGATGCCTGTCGGGCTGGCCCTGCTCGGGCTGGAAGTCTGGGTTCTCCGGCGACTGGTGGTCGACCCGGTCGCACACCGTTGACGGATGCGCCCCCGGAAAAGAGATGTGTGAGGGTTCATTCGGTACGCTCGGCTTTCGAAACTGATCGTCATCTGCAAGGACGCAGAACCCATGAACGGACCGACCTTTGCCCCTGCTGCGGCTCTCCCCGCTCAGAAGGCCGCCCCACCCCGGTCGACCTCCACTGGCCGACCGACCCCCCGGCCTGAGCCAGATGCCAGCGGCGGACTGCACATACTGACGTACCTGAAAATCCACTGGTTGATGATCCTGTTTTGCGGCACTCTGCTTGGCGGGGGTGGATCGTACCTGGCGTGGGATCTGCTCCAGAGCAAATTTGAGTCGACCGCTCTGCTCCAGGTGGATCAGGCCCCACTCTCCGTCGCGAGCAACAACGCCAACCAGGCCCGAACCGAATTTGGCACGTACGTCAAAACCGCCGCGAACCTCATCAAGAGCCATTTCGTTCTGAACGCCGCCCTGCGTGAAATCAAGGATTTGCCAACGATCAAGTCCCAGCAAGATCCCATCAAGTTTTTGACCGAGGAACTTGTCGTCGCCGCTTCCGATGGCTCGGAGTTGATCAAAATTACATTTGCCGGGCATAACCCATCGGATGTGAAAAAGATTGTCGATGCTGTCCAGGCGGCGTTCATGAAAGAGGTCGCGGATCAGGACGCGGCCAAGAAGAAGCTGCTTCTGGCCGATGTCGAGAAACTCCGCGATGAGATGCACCGCCTCTTGCGGGTGCGAACAACCGGGACAGGCCGAACCGAGCAGCCCAAGGGGGGCACTGGGGCCGTCCTCCCTGTCGGCGAGATCCGAAATGACGCCCCCCGCGAGCCGGCCAAAGCGAACGAGGCGCCCGATCCCGGTTCAGGGATGCCCAAGGATCTCCTCGACTACATAACCAGATTCGATCGGACCTACCTGAGTTCCCAGTATTATCGATTCGACGACTTGACCAAGCAGCTCCCGATCGAGATCAAGGCCCAGGAGGTTCTGCTCAAGGAGATCGAGGCGAAAATCGCCGCTCTGCGAACCGATCCCGTGAGCGAAGCGACTCTCGCTGCGATCGCAAAAGATCCAGACATCGTTCACCAGAATCAGAACGTGGCCTACGCCAGGCAGCAGTACACTTCGCAAGCGGCTTTGGGCAGTCCGACCGCCCCGGACGTGGTGAGCCTCAAGACGGAATGGATGGCGCAACGAGACAGGCTCCAGAAACTTCGGGCGGAGAAGGCACAAGCCCTGGAGATCAGCCAACGGCAACCAAAACTGGATCAGCTCGCGGAAGAATCCCGGCGGATCAGCAACATCATCGAGACGAAGAAAGCCTCACTCCAGATGGCCCAGAAGGAGATCGTGGGGCTCGGGCAGTTGATCAGCAAGCTCCCGGTCCCCACAGAGAAGGGAACTGGGATCGGCATGAGTCGCGCTGACCGTGAGAAGTTGTACGACCCTGACAGCACGGATCTCCTGATGCAAGATGGAGCATACGGCCAGCTTGTTTCAAACCTTTGGAAGCTGTTTCTCGAACAAAGCTCTCCCGCCCGGGTTCGGCCCATCCAACAGGGCTCCAATCCGGCCCAGAAGGACATCAAGAAGCAGGTTATCGGGACAGTCGCGGCCGGGTTGATGGGATTCGTGGTGATGGCGCTTGGGGTGGTCTGCTTCGAGACTGTCGGCCGCCGGGTGAGTTCGCTGGGTGAGTTGAAGTCGGCCGGCCCGGCCCCGGTCGTCGGCGTTATCCCGTGCCTGCCAGGCGAGGCAATGGGTCAGGATCCAGCCCGGCGAGCGGCCGCGAACGAAGCAATCGACAAACTCCGGGCGTATGTCTCCCAGTCGTGGCTGAGCCGCGGGGCAACCTCTGTGGCGATCACCAGCCCACTCGGTGATGAGGGGAAGGCGTTTACCGCGTTCGGGCTCGCCAGCAGTCTGGCCCAGGCGGGATACAAGACCCTGCTCGTCGACTTCGACCTCCGCGATCCGGCCATGCACACTTACGCGGGGGTGCCGAACCAAAACGGGGTGTGCGAGATTCTGCGGGCCGAGACGGATCTCCGCAGGGCGGTCCAGGCACTACCAAACGGACTCGACCTGATCCCGGCCGGGAAATGGTCCGATGAAGCCCGCAAAGCCGCCGTCGGCGGGCGACTGGAGACCCTTCTGACCCGGCTCAAGGAGCCTTACGACTGTGTCATCCTCCACGCACACGCCTTGCTCACGGTGGCGGAATCGGTCGAGGTCGCCCGGCGCTGCGAAGTGGTCCTCGTGTGCGCGCAGTATCGAGAGACCAGGGTTCCACTCCTCCGCAAAGCAACCGATCGGGTGGCCGCGATGGAGATTCCGTACTCTGGGGTGGTCTACATCGGCGCGACAGGCAGCGAAGCCCTGTGCTGAGAACCACCGGAAACCCTCCTCCCCCGAGGGAAGAAGGGGCACGGCCCTGATCGGATCTGCTCCCCCTTCCTTTCCAGGGAAGAGGGATGGGGGGTTAGGTTCCAATTCCGACTCCCCCTTCCTTTCCAGGGAAGGGGGATGGGGGGTTAGGTTCTCTCAGAATCATGAGGAAAGCTGTAAGATGTTCAAGATACCCTCTCTCGTGATGATCGCTGGCCTGATCGTGGGCGGTGCGGTGGTCAATGGTGCCGTGACCCAGCGGTGGAAAGTGTTTGAACCGGATTCGGCCCTGACTCGTCGCCTCGACGCTCTGGAGATTCACTACGAGGACTGGCAGCCGACCGAGATTCCGACCGACATGCCGCTCAACGAGCACAGCGTTGCCACCTCGCGCCGGTACGCTTCCCCCACATCTGGCCGCCTCGGATTTGTGACACTCATTAGCGGCATTCCCGGGTCCGTCACGACTCACACACCGGATGTCTGCTATCCCGGGGGCGGGTACAAGACGCTACGGCTGCCGAAGCGGGAGTCGGTCGAGATCCCCAACCACCCTGTCGCGACGTACTACGTCGCCGATTTCGAGAAGAAAACGGCCACAAAGGTCGACCGGGTTCGGGTCCGGTGGAGTTGGTCGACAGACGGGGAGTGGGTTGCCCCGGATAACCCCCGGTGGCAGTTCGCAGCGCGACTGGCCCGGGTGCCAGTGCTCTACAAACTCTATGTTGTGACCCCACTGCCAGATGATGTCGATGAACGACCGGACGATGACGCCATCACGCATGGATTCGTCGTCGCCGCCCTGAGTCAGTTTGCGTCTGCGTTTGGCAAATAGGGGCCTGGACCACTTCCGGCGCGAGCCGGGTACAGGGACCGAGGCGTCGCCCCCCACCTGAGGATTGGCTGAGATGGTAGATCGTACGTCGCGGCTGTCGGCCGTGGTGGCGTCCCAGAGGCCCGCGTTGCGAACCCCCGCCGTGCCGATCCGTTCCGCCTCACCCCTGCCTCCCGACCTTGTCCCAACGGGGCTCGGGACATGGGTCAAGGCCGGGGTCGATTACGTGCTGGCGGGTGTTCTGCTGGTCCCGGCGTTGCCCCTCATGCTCGTCTGCATGGCGATCGTCCGGCTGACTTCGTCTGGCCCGGCGATCTATACCCAGACCCGGGTCGGCCGTGGCGGGCGGGTGTTCACGCTGTACAAGATCCGGACCATGTCCCACGAGTGCGAAAGCCTGACCGGGCCGCGATGGTCGATCCCGGGAGATCCGCGAATCACCCCGGTCGGTCGGTTGCTTCGGCACCTTCATCTGGACGAATTCCCCCAACTGTTTAACGTGCTCCGGGGTGACATGTCGCTGGTCGGCCCGCGGCCGGAGCGACCGGAGATCGTCAAAAAGCTCCGGCAAATCGTTCCGGGATACGACCGTCGGCACGTGGTCAAGCCGGGGATCACCGGTTTCGCGCAGATCCACCTTCCCCCGGATAGTTGCATCCGGAGCGTGAAGAATAAACTGGTATACGATCTCTTTTACATCCGTCGGCGGTCCGTTCGCCTGGAGCTCGCCATCCTCCTCGCCACCGGGCTCAAGCTCTTCGGCCTCCGACGGCTCTACCAGCGGAAGCCGCGGTTCCCGACGGACGACGTATGAATGAAGTTTAAAGTTTAAAGTTTAAAGTTTAAAGTTTAAAGTTCATACCAGTTCCTGAAATTTAGGAGCGTGCCTCATCTCCCTCGTTCCCACGCTCCGCGTGGGAATGCCGTCTTCGACGCTCCGCGTCGTGGCCTGAACGTAACGGACGCCTGACCGGGGATACGATAAAAAGGTTTAAAGGTATAAAGTTTAAAGTTTATAACTGTTCCTGTTGGTCAGAACGTGCTTCAAGGTCTAGTGTCTTCAACTTTAAGCTGTTTAAACTTTAAACTTCGTGAGGAGTCACGGATGCCGTCCGTTAGTGTCATCGTCCCTGTCAAAAACGAGGCCGGGTGCGTCGAACCGGCCCTCCGGGCGCTCCTCACTCAGGACTTTCCCCGGGACCAGTTCGAGGTGATCGTGGCGGACGGGTGCTCGACCGACGAGACGGTTCCGATCGTGCGTCGGCTCCAGGGTGAGTTCCCCAATCTGCATCTGGTGTTTAACCCCGATCGGCTGTCGAGCGCGGGCCGTAATATCGCCCTTCGCCATGCCTCCAAGGATGTGGCGGTGATTGTCGATGGGCACTGCACCGTCCCGGACCGGGGCTACCTGCGGAATCTGTCTGAGGCGTTCGAGACGAGTCGCGCGGATAGTCTGGGTCGACCCCAACCGCTGGATGCCCCGGACCCGACGCCCTTCCAGCGTGCTGTCTCGGCGGCACGGGCCAGCCGACTCGGGCACAACCCCGACTCCGACATCTTCTCCGATCAGGCGAAGTTCGTGCCACCGCAAAGTACCGCGGTGGCCTACACCCGGACCGTGTTCCATCAGATCGGGCTATTCGACCAGACATTCGATGCGTGCGAGGACGTGGAGTTCAACCAGCGCGTCCACATGGCCGGGCTGACGTGTTATTTCACCCCGACCGTCAAGGTGATGTACCACCCGCGGTCGAACGTTGGTGGGCTATTCGTTCAACTCTCCCGTTATGGGATGGGCCGGGCCAGGTTGGCGTTCAAGTATCCGCAATCCTTGACCCTCCCCGCCCTCGTCCCGCCACTGTGGGCCGTCTGGGTACTGCTGGGTGGGGCTCTGGCTGCCGTCGTGCCGTACCTGGGTTGGCTGTGGCTTGCGAGTCTGGCTCTCTACGCGATGGTACTTTGTGGGGCCGCAGCGGTGTTGTCCCGTGGCCAACCGGTGGGGGTCGGGCGGCGAGTTCCCCTCGTCTTCGCTGGCATCCATTTCGGGTTCGCCTGGGGATTTTGGAAAGAAGCGGGTCGCCAGATCCGACAGCGAGTAAAATCCCACTGGTCGCAGCGACGCTCCCGGCCCCTCGTTTTCACACATAGCGAGGCGACCATGCATCCACCGCTACTCATTCGGGTGTAACCGGTCGGGCTCTCCCCAAAGCCGAGGTTTTGAGTCCC